>JAHRXD010000218.1 GCA_019104825.1 Comamonas sp. | reverse complement strand
ACGCCGTAAAATACGCGCCTTTGATCAACGGTGCCGGGTAATCAGCGATGTCCATCAAATCCGACAAATGGATCCGCCGCATGGCGGAGCAGCATGGCATGATCGAGCCGTTCTCGCCCGAGCTGGTACGCAAGATCAACGGGCAGAAGATCGTGTCCTACGGCACCTCCAGCTACGGCTACGATATCCGCTGCGCCGACGAATTCCGGGTGTTCACCAACATCAACTCGACGATCGTCGATCCGAAGGCCTTCGATCCCCAGTCCTTCGTCGAGGTTTCCGGCAAGGGCTACTGCGTGATTCCGCCGAATTCCTTCGCGCTGGCACGCACGGTCGAATACTTCCGCATCCCGCGCAGCGTGCTCACCGTCTGCCTGGGCAAGAGCACCTACGCGCGCTGCGGCATCATCGTCAACGTCACGCCCTTCGAGCCGGAATGGGAAGGCTACGTGACGCTGGAGTTTTCCAACACCACCCCGCTGCCCGCCAAGATCTACGCGGGCGAAGGCTGCGCCCAGGTGCTGTTCTTCCAGGGCGACGAGCCGTGCGAGACCAGCTACAAGGACCGCAACGGCAAATACCAGGGCCAGCACGGCGTGACCCTGCCGCGTGCCTAAATTGTTGAAGGACTTGCCATGAAATGGGAAGGCAACCGCCAGTCGGACAACGTGGAAGACCGCCGCCGCAGTGGCGGCGGGGGCGGCGGTTTGGGCGGGCGCTCCATCGGCATCGGCACCATCGTCATCGCCCTGGTCGGCTGGGGCGTGTTCGGCATCAATCCCCTGACCACCATCGGCCTGCTCTCGGGCGGCGGTGCGCCGCAAACTTCGCAGACGCAGCAGGCTCCGGCCCAGCGCCCGCCGCAGGACGACCGGCAGGCGGCCTTCGTCGCCACCGTGCTGGCCTCTACCGAAGACGTGTGGGGGCAGGTCTTCCAACAGGGCGGCGCACGCTACCAGCCGCCCAAGCTGGTGCTGTTTCGCGGCAGCACGCCCACGGCCTGTGGCATGGGGCAAAGCGCGATGGGGCCGTTCTACTGCCCCGGCGACCGCAAGGTGTACCTGGACATGGAATTTTTCGACACCATGAGCCGCCAATTGGGCGCCCCCGGCGAATTTGCCCGTGCCTACGTCATCGCCCACGAAGTGGGCCACCACGTGCAGACCCTGCTGGGCGCCACCGCCAAGGTCGATAGCCAGCGCGGGCGCATCAGCCCGCAGGCGCAGAACGCCCTGTCCGTGCGCCTGGAATTGCAGGCCGACTGTTATGCCGGGCTGTGGACGCAGCACTCGCAGCAGGCGAAGAGCTGGCTCAGCCAAAGCGACATCGCCGCCGCGCTGAACGCCGCCACGCAGATCGGCGACGACACCTTGCAGCGCCAGCAGACCGGCACCGTGCGCCCGGAAACCTTCACCCACGGCAGCAGCGCCCAGCGCGTGCGCTGGTTCGAGCGCGGGATGCAGGCACGCAGCGTGCAAAGCTGCGATACCTTCGGCGCCCAGCAGCTGTGATGCTTGCCGATCATCAATTTAATAGCTTCTACCGCTGATATTTAAACGATTCTAAACATGAAACATGCTGAAATCCTTATCTTGTCAGCGGAAGAAGCTATCGTAAAAATATCCAACAGATCTTCACCACCGACCGCTCTCCCCGTTTTCCACCCCCGCCCAGGCGTACAGCGGGAGGCAGTGCGACAATCGCGCCCTACATGACAAGTTCTACCAGCTCTTTTTCCCAGCTTTCCCTCGCTCCCGCTTTGACCCAGGCCGTCGCCGAAATGGGCTACGAAGCGATGACCCCGATTCAGGCCCAGGCCATTCCCGTTGTGCTGACCGGCAAGGACGTCATGGGCGCGGCCCAGACCGGCACCGGCAAAACGGCGGCGTTCTCGCTGCCGCTGTTGCAGCGCCTGCTGCGCCACGAGAACGCCTCGGCCTCGCCCGCCCGCCACCCGGTACGCGCCCTGGTGCTGCTGCCCACGCGGGAGCTGGCCGATCAGGTCGCCCAGCAAATCGCCCAATACGCCAAGCACACCAAGCTGCGCAGCACCGTCGTTTTTGGCGGCATGGACATGAAGCCGCAAACGGCGGAATTGAAAAAAGGCGTCGAAGTGCTGGTAGCCACGCCGGGACGGCTGCTCGACCATATCGAAGCCAAGAATGCCGTGCTCAACCAGGTCGAATATGTGGTGCTCGACGAGGCGGACCGGATGCTGGACATCGGCTTTCTGCCCGATTTGCAGCGCATCCTGTCCTACCTGCCCAAACAGCGCACCACCCTGTTGTTTTCCGCGACGTTTTCGCCGGAAATCAAGCGTTTGGCGGCCAGCTATTTGCAAGACCCGGTCACCATTGAAGTGGCCCGCCCGAATGCCACCGCATCGACGGTGGAACAACGCTTCTACAGCGCCCACGATGACGATAAACGCCGCACCATTTGCACCGTATTGCAGGAGCGCGGCATTCGCCAGGCTTTCATTTTCTCGAACAGCAAACTCGGCTGCGCCCGTTTAACCCGTGCCCTGGAGCGTGACGGTTATCGCGCTGCCGCCCTGCACGGCGATAAAAGCCAGGACGAGCGTTTGAAAGCGCTGGAAGCCTTCAAACAAGGCGAGGTCGATCTGCTCGTCTGCACCGACGTGGCTGCGCGTGGCCTGGATATCAAGGACGTGCCCGCCGTGTTCAATTACGACGTGCCGTTCAATGCCGAAGATTATGTGCATCGCATTGGCCGCACCGGCCGCGCTGGCGCCAGCGGGTTGGCCGTTACCCTGGTCGCGCCCAGCGATACCCGTTTGGTGGCGGACATCGAGAAGCTCATCAAAAAGAAAATTGCGGTGGAAACCCTGGATTTACCCCCGGCGCGTTCGCGCCAGCGCGGTTATGCCCATGGTGAGCGCGATATTGATAATGGTGCCGATCGGGGCGGGCATTTTGCCGGCCGTCCGGTGCGGGGCGCCCGGCCAGTGCGGATGGCGCCCCCGGATCCGTTTTTCGATCGCCCTTATGAAGCCCCCAGCGTGAATGACACCGCCCCGGCATGGGAGAACAAGCCCGCGCCGACCAGTACGGCCCGTCAATTAAAAGCCAGGCGAAAACTGCCCGCCTTGTTCAAGCCGGCCGGCAGCGTTTAAATCCCCGGGGCCTGTGCTTGCGGGCAAGCCCATTGGTGCAATTGCCGCTGGGCAAAATCGGCCATGGAAATCTCCAGTGCCGATAGCTGGCCGCCCCATACGCAGCCCGTGTCCAGGGCCATCAGTTGCGGCTCGTTGCGCAGCCCCAGCGTGGACCAGTGACCAAAACCGACGATGACCTCCTGCGTACGCCGCTGCGGGCAGTCAAACCACGGCATCAGCCCTGCCGGAGCGGCGCTGGCCGATTCCGAACTGCTGAAATCCATCGCCCCCTGGGCACTGCAGAAACGCAATCGCGTCAGCGCATTGACAATCGTGCGCAGCCGATCCATGCCCGTCAAATCATCGGCCCATGCTGCCGGGGTATTGCCATACATTTGCTGCAAAAATGCGGCCCGTCCTGCCCCGCCCAATTGCGCTTGCACCTCCTGGGCGTAATCCAGCGTGTTTTGCAGGCTCCACCCTGGCAATACCCCGGCGTGGACGAGTAATAAGTCCTGCCCCCGGGCGCTGCGCAAATGCCGCGCCAGCGGCTGCCGGGCCAGCCAATCCAGCAGAATGTCCCGGTCCGGGGCCTGCAAAATCGGCGCCAGGGTATCGCGCCGCCCTGGCGCACGGGTGCCCTGGGCGCAGGCCAATAAATGCAAGTCGTGGTTGCCCAGCAACACCTGAATACTGCCCTGCATATCGCGGCAGTAGCGCAACGCCTGCAGCGATTGCGGGCCGCGATTGACCAGATCGCCCAGTAAATAGACCGTGTCGGTGTGAGGGGAAAATTCAATCTTTTGTAAAAGTTTTAGCAAACAGGTGTGACAGCCTTGCAGGTCGCCGATGAGATAGGTTGCCATATATATTTAATTTGCGATGACAGAAATTATTTACTTATAATCCAGCCACCATTTTGAAAGGATGTTTAAATCATGAGTTCTTACAAGGAATTGCTTGAGCAGCGCCGCGCTCTGGAATTGCAAATCGAAGAAGCCCGTCGCCGCGAATTGGCCGATGCCGTGGCCAAGGCGCGTGCCCTGGTGGTGGATTATGGTCTGACCGCAGACGACATTTTCCCGCCCGCCCGTGGTGGCCGCAGCAGCAGCACCCAGGGTGCAAAAGTCGCTCCCAAGTACCGCAATACTGCGACTGGCGAAACCTGGACCGGCCGTGGCAAGCCGCCAAAGTGGATTCAGGGCCAGGATCGCGATCAGTTCCTGATCCGTGACTGAAACGTGCCGAAAACGGCACCATCCCCGGAACACCCAGGAAACCCGCTTCGGCGGGTTTTTTGTTGCCGGTGCCCCATTTCAGGCCCGGGTTTACCAGGACAATCCCGCCCATGGATGGTGCAAAGAAACAATTATTGATTGCCGGTGGCGGTATTGCCGGTATGGCCGCTGCCCTCGGGGCGACCCATGCCGGGTGGGATGTGCGGGTCTTTGAACGGGCGGCGCAGTTCTCCGAGGTCGGCGCCGGGGTGCAACTGGGCCCGAATGTGGTGCGGCGGCTGCAAGCCTGGGGCTTGCAGACTGCGTTGCAGGCCGTCTGCGTTCAGCCCCAGCGCCTGCGAGCGCACAGCGCCCGCAGTGGGCAGGAACTGGCCAGTACCCCCCTGGGCGTCAGCATGGTGCAGCGCTATGGCGCCGCCTACGTCACCATTCACCGAGCCGATCTGCATCAGTTGTTGTTGCAGGCTGTGCAGGGGCGCAATGGGGTGTTCATCAACAGTGGCCAGCCGGTGGCGGAAATTCTGGGCACGGAGGGTGCAGTCACCATCCGCACCCAGGGTTACCCCTGTGTGGAAGGCGATGCCCTGCTGCTGGCCGACGGGGTGTGGAGCCAGCTGCGCGGCGCGGTGCTGGGCGACCACAGCCGCCCCCGGGTCAGCGGCCACCTGGCGTACCGCGCCTTGATTCCCATGCAGGATGTGCCGCCTGCCTGGCGCACGCACGAGGTCAACGTCTGGCTGGGGCCGCGCCTGCATGCCGTGCATTACCCGGTGCGCCGGGGCGAGTTTCTGAACCTGGTGGTCATCGTCGAAGGCCCGGCGCCCGAGGATATGACCAACTGGGACCATGCCGCCAATGCCGAGGCGCTGGCCGCCGCCCTGGCCGGCAGTTGCAGCGCCTTGCGCGATCTGGCGGGGTGTGTGACGGCCAGCGGTGGGCAGTGGCGCCTGTGGCCGCTGTCCGATCGCCCGCCGCTGACCGGCCCGCAGGGCATGGCCCGGGGGCTGGTGGGCTTGATCGGCGATGCCGCGCATCCCATGCGCCCGTACCTCGCCCAGGGCGCAGGCATGGCCATCGAGGATGCTGCCGAGCTGCAACGCGCTTTGTCGATGGCCGACCTGGATGTGGCCACCCGCCTGCGCCGCTACGCCCTGAACCGCTGGCAGCGCAATGCCCGCGTGCAGGCGCGGTCGATCCGCAACGGAGAGATTTTTCATGCCACCGGGGTGATGCGCTGGGGGCGCGACAGCGCCATGCGCCTGCTGGGCAGCCGCCTGATGGACGTACCCTGGCTGTACCGGGGCGATGGCGCCTGCGCTACCGGCTGGTAGCGTCGGCCCGTGCCAGCAGCGGCGATACCGGCAAGACCCGAAAGGCCAGCGAGGCCAGCGCCAGCCAGGCGGCAATCGTGCATAGCACCACGCCGTAAACGTCCCAGCCCAGGGCATTGGCCCAGGTGGCGACCACCCCGGTCAGCCACTGCATGGCTGCCACGCCCAGAAACATCGCCATGGTGAACAGGGACAGGGCACGCCCCGTCAGCGCTGCCGGGTAGGAGGCCCGCACGTCCGCATACTGCAAGGGCGCGTAGCCCGAGAGCAGGCCCATCAGCAGGATCAGCACCACGCTGGGGGTGCCCCAGGGCGTCCAGGCCAGCACCACGAAGAACCCGGCCAGGGCCAGCGAGGCCCGGCCCAGCCACTTTCTGCGCCGGGCCACACCCGGATCGAGGCGGCCAAACAGCCCGGGGGCGAACAGCGAGATCAGCGATACCCCCAGTGCCACGTTGCCGGCTTCTACCAGGGAGAAGTCGAAACGCCCCATCAGCAGCGGCCCCAGCCATAGCCCGCGCAGGCTCAGAAACGCGGCGTAGCAGGACATGCCCAGCACCACGATGCCCCAGGTGTGCGGCAGGGCGAAGAGCTGAAAAAAGCGCAGCAGCGCCTCGCCCCAGCCCTCCTGGCTGGGCGGCGGGGCATGGGGGGACGGCGGTTCATGCACCAGGCGGTAAATCAGCGCCCAGGCCAGCAGGCACAGCACGGCCAGCACCAGAAAGCCGATGCGCCAGCTCCAGGTCTGCACCACCCAGGCCAGGGGCGTGCCGGTAAACAGCAGCCCCAAGCCGCCGCCGCCCAGACACAGGCCCGAGAAAAAAGCGAAGCGTTCCGGCGGAAAGTGCCGGGCCACGAACAGGGTGCAGACCAGAAAGGCCGGCGAGCAGCCCACGCCGATCAGCAACTGCCCCAGCATCAGCGCGTGGTAGCTGGGCGCCAGGGCCGACAGGAGGGCACCGGCCACGGCCAGCGGCAGGGCGCAGACGATGGTGCGGCGCAGGCCGAATTTGTCCAGCGCGATGCCCATCAGCAACTGGGCAATGCCAAACGACAGGCCGAACAGCCCGGCAAACGCGCCCAGGTCGGCATTGGTCAGGCCAAACTCGGTCTGTAATCCGCGTGCCAGCGTGCTGGTGACGGTGCGAAACGCCTGGCTCAGGGCGAAACCGGTCAGCAGGGCCAGCAGCATCGGCCACAGCGGGCGCGGACGTTCGGAAGGGGTGGGGGGCGCAGAAAGGGTCACGGCGCCAAGCCTAACCAGCGCCGCAGGGCGGCAGCCAACGTGTCTGGGTGGGGGCGTCGGCGCTGTTAGGGATGTTCCTGGCGTTTATGACGCAACCGGTAGATCACCGCCAGCAGCAGCACCCAGGGTAGGCCAAAGGCCAGCGTCAGGCGAAATTGCGGGGTAAACGCCGTGGTCACCAGCACCGCGCCCATCAGCACCGCGCCCAGCAGCGTCAGCCACGGAAAGCCCCACATGCGAAACGCCAGGGGCGCCAGCCCCTCGCGCTGGCGGCGGGTGCGGAATGCCAGGTGGGTGACGAACACCATGAACCACGCCAGCATGGCGCCGAACATGGCGATCGACATCATCCAGACGAAGGATTCCTTGGGCCAGAAGGCATTGATGAACATCGCCACGGCCACGCCCAGGCTGGAGACGAGGATGGCTGCCACCGGCACGCCGCTGGCATTGGTGCGGCCAAAGCGCGTGGGCGCCTGCCCGGCACGCGCCAGGCTGAACATCATGCGCGAGGTGGTGTAGAGCTGGCTGTTCATGGCCGAAAGCGCCGCCACCAGCACGACGAAATTCAGCACCCCGGCGGCATAGGGGATGTGCGTCAGCTCCATCACGCGCACGAAGGGGCTGGTCTGCGTGGCCGCCTCCGTCCAGGGCACGATGGCCAGCATCAGCGCCAGGGTCAGCAGGTAGAACAGCACCAGGCGCAGCACCGTGGTCTTCATGGCCTTCTGCACGGCGCGTTCGGGCTGCCGGGCTTCGCCAGCGGCCACGGCAATGGCTTCCACGCCCAGGTAGCTGAACATGGCGACGATCACGCCCAGCCACATGCCGCCCACGCCCTTGGCCCAGAAGCCGCCGCCCGCCTGGTAATTTTCCAGGCCCATGCCTGGGGCCGGGGCGCCAAACACCACATAGCTGCCGATCAGGATGAAGGCGACGATGGCCGCCACTTTGATGGCGGAAAACGCATATTCCACTGTGCCGTAGACCTTCACGCTGCGCAGGTTCACCCCCACCAGCACGGCCGAGAACACGCCCACCCAGACCCATTGCGGCACGTCGGGGAACCAGTAGGCCATGTAGATGCCCACGGCGGTCACCTCCATGCCTACGGCCAGCACCAGCGCCGCCCAGTAGGCATAGCGCAGCACGAAGCCGATCATGGGGCCCAGGTAATACTCGGCATATGCGCCGAACGAGCCGGACGTGGGGTGCGCCACCGTCATCTCGCCCAGGCAGCCGATGAGCAGCAGGGCGATGAATGCGCCGATGGCATAGCTCACTAGCACCGCCGGCCCGGCAAAGCCGATGGCAAAGGCGCTGCCCATGAACAGGCCCGTGCCCACTGCGCCGCCGATGGCGATCATCACCATCTGGGCGCTGGTCAAATGCTGTTGCAAGCCACGTTCGCGCTGCTGGATGTCCTGAAAGCTGGCCATATGCCTGTCCCGTCCCGTTTCGTTGTTCGAGCAAAAGCGGGAAGTATCCGCGCTATCGCTGCCGACGATGGCGGACATCGCAAATTTTTAGAACGTGTTTACGTTCTCGGCGCGAAGGGGTGCGGGAAGCGGATCGGGATTTCACCCGATGTCCGGGCCGCCCCGGGCGTAGCGCCCCGGTGTCAGCGCATGGTGGGCCTTGAAGCTGCGCTGCAAATGGGCCTGGTCGGCAAAGCCCATGGCATGGGCCGCCTCGGCCAGCGCCATGCCCTGGGCCAGCAGGCGGCGTGCGCCGTTGAGGCGCAGATTCAGCCGGTAGGCGCCGGGCGTAACGCCGGTAGCGGCCTTGAAACGATGGATGAAGCGCGACGCACTCATGCCGCATGCCTGCGCCAAAGCCTCGACGCTGGCAACGGACTCGGGCTGCTGGTGCAGGCAATGCAGCGCCTGCTGGACAGCCGCATCGCTGGCGACCACCGGCAAAGCTGCAGGCTGCGCGTGCTGCCGGAGCAACTGGCGCAGTAGCGCAGCGCCGCCTGCGGCATCGCCCGTCCGCAACGCCTGGCACAGCGCCTGGATGGCAGTGCGGCTGGCTGCATCGCGCACGGCCCGCCGGGTAAAACGCAGCGGCCCGCCGTCTGCCGTGCATTGGCCGTGCAGCCAGTCGGCCTGCACGTACACCATGCGGTACGACCAGTGCGTGACCTGCTGCGGGTTGCAAGCGTGCCAGGTGTCCGGCTCGATCAGCACCACGTCGCCCGGGGCCAGTGCCTCGGTGCCGCCAGGATGCTGGAACAGTGCCGTGCCGGTATCGACGATGCCGAAGGAATACTCGGCGTGCATGTGCAGCCGGTAGCAGTGCGGCGATTGCTGGCTGACCCGCAGCTCGGTCCAGGGCAGGGCCGGATGGCGGACGAACTGGTGCGTGGGTGCGGGCATGGCGGCGATCATGCCAGCATCCCCAGCACGCTGGCCAGCAGCACAGCCGCCAGCGCCCGGTGCAGCAGGCGTGTGCGTTGGGGCGTGCCCAGCCAGCGCACCAGTGCGCGGCCCAGCAGCGCCCAACAGCCCACGCCGACCAGGCAGGCCAGCAGGGAAACGGCGCACAGCATGGCCAGGGCATAGGGCACGCTGGGCGACGGTGGCAGGGCGAACACGCCCACGGCAGACAAGGCAAACAGCCAGGCCTTGGGGTTGAGCGTCTGCACCGCCACGCCCTGGCCAAATGCCCGCCAGGGCCGCAGGCTGCCGCCCCCGGGGGCCAGGGCGCCGCCGTCTGCCGGGGCGCTGGCCAGCTTCCAGGCCAGCCACAGCAGGTAGGCCGCGCACAGCCATTGCGCGGTGCGGGCCAGCCGGGGCAGGGCCAGTGCCAACTGCGCAGCAAACAGGCCCATGCAGGCCACGATCAGCGCATAGCTCAGGCTGGCGCCCAGCACGTAGCCGAAAGCCGGCAGGCGCGGGCCACGGCTGCCGTGGTGCAGCGCCAGCACGTTCACCGGGCCGGGGGTGATGGCCCCGGCTAGGGCAAAGCCGACCATGGCCAGCGCCGTGGTCAGGACAGGGGAAAGGGAAGATGTCAGTGCCATGGCCACGCACTGTGCCGAGGCCGGGCGGCCCTGTATTGAACGCAATTGCGCGACTGCACACCTGCGCAGAGAGCGTAAACAGGTTCTCAGTGCGGCTGCTCCAGCGGCGGCAGATGGTGGCGCCGGCGCACCCGGTTGCAGGCGTCCGACCCCGCCGCAAATTCCCGGCAGGGCGAGGGCCGCCATTCGTAGATGCCGCAGGCCACCTTCTCGCCCACCGTGCCGGTCAGCGCCGCACAGCGCGGGCGGGCGTAGTCGGTGCCGCGCAGGCGGCACAGGGTGTCGGTGATTGGTTCGGCCAGGCCTTGCGGCACGCGCCCGCCGTATTCCTGGGTTTCGTGGATGGAGAAATCCACGCGCAGCGTGGCGCAGCAGGCCCCGCAGGCAAGGCAGGGGTGGGGCGGTTTGGGAGACGGGGCGTGAGGAGTCGTCATGCCGCTTCCTGCCAGTGCGCCACGTCGGCTTCTTCCAGCGGCGGCAGGCCGAATTTGGCGCGGGTGTCGTGGCAGCCGTAGCTGGCAAAGGGAAAGTCGCGGCAGGGGCGCGGACGCTGTTCGTAAATGGTGCAGCCGATGCAGTCCGGCCCCAGATCGGACAGGTTCCCCAGGGCCACGCAGCGCACCGGGTGCTGGCCCGTGCCGTTCATGCGGGCGCGGTTGCCGCCTGCTTCATGGGCCATGTGGTCGGGCACGGTGCCGCCCATGGATTGCAGTTCGTAAATGGAAAATTCCACCCGGTAGTTCTGGCAGCAGACGCCGCAGGTCACGCAGGGGTGCAGGTCGGAAGTGGACATGGATGCACGCGAAAAAAGAGAGCAGGGTTCGATAGGCGAAAAACTTTCGGGGCCGCAACGCTCTGCCAGCGCATACAAACGCCAGGCACAGCACGGCCCGCAGCCAGGAAGGCTGCATGGGCAGGGAAGAAAGGAAACTAGGTGTGGCCCAGCAGGTAGCGGGGCGTTTTCAAGAGGT
The DNA here is from genome assembly GCA_019104825.1 of Comamonas sp. Taxonomy (GTDB): domain Bacteria; phylum Pseudomonadota; class Gammaproteobacteria; order Burkholderiales; family Burkholderiaceae_C; genus Comamonas; species Comamonas nitrativorans. The sequence goes on along the minus strand of JAHRXD010000218.1, from coordinate 27,927 downwards.
GGCTCCAGGCAATGGCCTGTTCAGCGCCGTGGGATGTTATGAAAAAAAGAGCTTTTTCCGATGATGAACTATGGTTTTTCATGATGTTTATCCTGGAAAACCTTGTGTTGTCAGCGGAAGAAGCTCTGTTTTTTGAGAGTGACCGAGGCGTGGCTTACCCAGGCAACTGCCCCAGCAAAAGGTACTCCATGAGTGCCTTTTGCACGTTTTGGCTTCGGCCCGCAGCCTGCGGCTGCTTCACATCCGCTGCGCGGATATGAGCCTGCGCCGAAACAGAATGCATATGCTGGCGCATAGGGCAATTTGCTTACGCCAATTGCCCCAGCAAAAGGTACTCCATGAGTGCCTTTTGCACGTGCATTCTGTTTTCTGCCTCGTCCCAGACGACGGACTGCGGGCCGTCGATGACGTCGGCGGTGACTTCTTCGCCCCGGTGCGCGGGCAGGCAGTGCATGAACAGGGCGTCCGGCCTGGCGGCGGCCATCATGTCGGCGTCCACGCACCAGTCGGCAAAGGCCTTGCGGCGTTCTTCGTTTTCGGCTTCGTAGCCCATGCTGGTCCACACGTCGGTGGTGACCAGATCGGCGCCCTGGCAGGCGTCGGTCGGGTTGCTGAAAATCTTGTAGCAGCCGGCGCGGGGCGTGCGGCCGCCAAAGGCCAGTTTTTCATCGACTTCGTAGCCGTTGGGCGTGCTCACATGCACGGTGAAACCCAGCAGGTCGGCCGCCTGCAGCCAGGTGTTGGCCATGTTGTTGCCGTCGCCCACCCAGGCGACCACCTTGTCCTGGATGGAGCCGCGCTGCTCGATGAAGGTGAAGATGTCCGCCAGGATCTGGCAGGGGTGAAACTCGTTGGTCAGGCCGTTGATGACGGGTACGCGTGAGTGCGCGGCAAAGCGCTCGATCTTGTCCTGACCGAAGGTGCGGATCATCACCAGGTCGGTCATGCGGCTGATGACGCGGGCGCTGTCCTCGATCGGCTCGGCGCGGCCCAGCTGGCTGTCGCCGGTGGTCAGGTGGACGACGCTGCCGCCCAGTTGGTACATGCCTGCCTCGAAGCTGACGCGGGTGCGCGTGCTGGCCTTCTCGAAAATCATCGCCAGGGTGCGATCGACCAGGGTGTGGTGCTTTTCGTAGGCTTTGAACTTCTTCTTGATCAGTGCGGCGCGGGTGAGCAGGTAGTCGTACTCGGCGGCGGTGAAGTCGGAAAATTGCAGATAGTGTTTCAGGGCGCTCATAAATTTCCTTTGTTAAGTGGCCAGCAGCGCCTGCACCAGGGGCTTGAGGCGGGCCACGATCTCATCGGCTTCCGCGGTGGTGAGGATCAGCGGCGGGGCCAGGCGCACGACGGTGTCGGAGGTGACACTGAGCAGCAGCCCGGCCGCGGCAGCCTGGCCGATCAGTTCACCGCAGGGTTTGTTCAGCTCCACCCCGATCAGCAGGCCCTGCCCGCGCACGTCCAGCACGCCGGGCAGGGGGCCCAGTTGCGCCTTGAGCTGCGCTTTGAGGTGTTCGCCGACCCGGGTGGCGTTGGCCAGCAGGGCGTCTTCTTCCATGATGCGGATGGTTTCCACCCCGGCCCGCATGGCCAGCGGGTTGCCGCCAAAGGTGGAGCCATGGTTGCCCGCCTGCAACACCTGGGCTGCGGCACCCCGGGCCAGGGTGGCGCCGATCGGCACGCCCGAACCCAGGCCCTTGGCCAGCGTCATCACGTCGGGGACGATATCGGCCCACTGGTGGGCAAACCACTTGCCGGTGCGGCCCATGCCGGCCTGCACCTCGTCCAGCATCAGCAGCCAGCCGTTGGCATCGCACAGCGCACGCACTTGCTGCAGGTATTCGATACGCATGGGGTGCAGGCCGCCTTCGCCCTGGATCGGCTCCATCATCACGGCCACGATGTTGGGGTTGCCCTCGGTCGCTTCGACCAGGGCCGTGTAATCGTTGGGGGCGACGCGAATGAAGCCGTCGAGCAAGGGGCCGAAGCCGTTGCGCACCTTGGGGTTGGCGGTGGCGCTCATGGTGGCGAACGAGCGGCCATGGAAAGCGTGGTCGTACACCACGACCTGCGGCAGGGCAATGCCCTTGTCGATCCCGTATTTGCGGGCGATCTTCAGCGCGGCCTCGTTGGCCTCCAGGCCGGTGCTGCAGAAAAACACGTTGTCCATCTGTGTGCGCTCGGTCAGGAGCCGGGCCAGTTGCTCCTGACCGGGGACGTGGTAGTAGTTGGAGGTGTGGATCAGCTTGGCCACCTGATCCTGCAGCGCAGGCACCAGCTTGGGGTGGTTGTGCCCCAGGGTATTGACGGCAATGCCGGCCAGCGCGTCCAGGTACTCCTTGCCGTTCACGTCCCAGACACGGCAGCCCTGGCCGCGCTCCAGCGCAATCGGCACACGGCCATAGGTGGGCATGACGTGGGGGGAAGCAGCCTGGGTCGTGGCGGTCATAGGAACATCTCCAGCAGGAAAGCGGTATTGCGCAAACCGGTAGCGCATCAGCCCGCGTAAAAGGCAGTGATTCTAGGGCTTCTCACCCCCTTGCAAAGCGCGAGCGTGCCCTTGGCCTATTTAAGGGCAACCGGGCTTCACTCTTGTATAAGAGTTAAAATAGCACGGTAAACACAACCTTCGCACGTCTGGTTTGAGGCGTGCTCTTTTTTTGATCATGCCGATGGCCTTCGAGAACTCCAAAGAACTATTTATCCAGGGCGTGACGCTGCAGGGCAAGACCTTTCGCCCCAGCGACTGGGCCGAGCGGCTGGCCGGTGTCATGAGCCGGTTTCGTCCCGGCGGCGCCCAGCCGGGCTGCCACCTGGGCTATTCGCCCTGGTGCATTCCCACCACGATGAGCGGCGTCAAATGCGTGGTCGTGCGCTCCGAGCTGCGTGCCCATGAGCCCATGGCCTGGGATTTCGTGCTGAACTTCGCCCGCGACAACCACCTGCAGGTGGTCGAGGCCTGCCTGCTGCCGGACGAGAAATAGGCCGCTTCGTCCGCAGCCCAGGTTGCTATTTTTGGAGATGACCGCCGCCAGGCGGTTTTTTTCTGCGCCTGCTGTCCGGGCACAAAAAAACCGCCTTGCGGCGGTTCTCTTGTTTTTGCTGGCAGCGCACCCGTTTTGCAAACGGCAGGCGGTGTGAACCGCCCGTGCTTTGCCTAAATGGGGATGGCTTAGGCGGCCAGGGCCAGGGCTTTGACCTTGGCGGACAGACGGCTCTTGTCGCGAGCGGCCTTGTTCTTGTGGAAGATGCCTTTGTCGGCCACGGAGTCGAGTACCGACTGGGCTTGCTGGAACAGGGTGGTGGCCAGGGCTTTGTCGCCAGCCAGCACGGCCTTTTCCACTTTCTTCACGGCGGTACGGTATTTGGAACGCAGCGAGGTGTTGGCGGCGTTGAGCTTGACGTTCTGGCGGGCGCGTTTACGGCCCGATGCCAGGCGGGGGTTCTTTTTGGCTTTGGTTGCCATGGTGTTTTTCCTTCGATTGGTTTGTGGATGTTGCCAGCAAAGCCGCGCATTATAGCCTGGAGCGCACTTTTTTACCAAAGCCGGCGGGCGCAATGGCTACACTCTCGCGGGTGTCGCTCTTCAAATCTGCCTCCATCGTCTCGCTCATGACCCTGGCCTCGCGCGTGACGGGGCTGGTGCGGGATTTGCTCATGGCCTCGATCTTCGGGGCCAACGCCCTGACCGATGCGTTCAATGTGGCGTTCCGTATTCCCAACCTGTTCCGGCGCCTGTTTGCCGAAGGGGCCTTCAGCCAGGCATTTGTGCCGGTGCTGGCCGCCAGCCGTGCCCAGGAGGGGGAGGAGCGCACGCGGCAGTTGATCTCCAACGTCGCCACCGTGCTGGCCTGGGCGCTGCTGCTGGTGTGCGTCCTGGGCGTGCTGGGGGCGCCGGTATTGGTGTGGCTGCTGGCCAGCGGCTTTCAAAATCAGGGCGAAACCGCAGCAGCGGTGCTGATGACGCGCTGGATGTTTCCCTACATCGGCTTCATGTCGCTGGTGGCGCTGTCTTCGGGCGTGCTGAATACCTACAAGCACTTTGCCGTGCCTGCGGCCACGCCGGTGCTGCTCAATATCTGCATGATCGTGGCCGCCTGGCTGCTGGCGCCGTGGTTGGCCCGCCAGGGGATCGAGCCGATTTACGCCATGTGCGCCGGGGTGATGGCGGGCGGCGTGCTGCAACTGGCCGTGCAGATTCCGGCGCTGCGCCGCCGGGGGCTGCTGCCGCGCCTGGGTTGCAGCCCGGCGGCGCTGCGTACGGCCTGGGCCGATGGCGGGGTGCGCCGCATTTTGCAGTTGATGGCCCCGGCCCTGCTGGGCGTGGGCGTGGCGCAGCTCAGTTTGATGATCAACACGCAGATCGCCTCCTATCTGGCCCCGGGCAGCGTGACTTGGCTGTTCTATGCCGATCGGCTGATGGAATTTCCCACCGCCTTGCTGGGCGTGGCCCTGGGCGTGGTGCTGACCCCGCAACTGGCAGCGGCCAGGGCGGCGGGCGACAGCCAGCGCTATTCGCAGATGCTCGATTGGGGGCTGCGCCTGGTGCTGCTGCTGGCGCTGCCCTGCGCCGTGGGGCTGCTGGCGTTTGCCCAGCCGCTGGTGGCGACGCTGTTCCACCGCGGGGCGCTGCACGGCGGCGACGTGCAGCAGATTGCCCTGGCCCTGGTGGGCTACGGCGTGGGCCTGCTCGGGCTGGTGGCGATCAAGGTGCTGGCGCCGGGCTACTTTGCCAGCCAGGACATGCGCACGCCGGTGAAGATCGCCGTGGTGGTGCTGGTGCTGACCCAGGCGCTCAATGTCTTGCTGGTGCCGCGTTTGCAGCACGCGGGGCTGGCCTGGTCGATCGGTCTGGCGGCGCTGGTCAATGCCGGGTGGCTGCTGGTGGGGTTGTTGCGCCGGGGCGCCTACCAGCCCGGCAGCGGGTGGCTGAAATATTTTTTTCAGGTGCTGCTGGCCTGCGGCCTGCTGGCGGCCCTGCTGCTGTGGCTGGGCCAACGCTGGGACTGGCTGGCCCTGGGTCAGTGGCAGCGGGCCGGTGTGATGGCCGCCAGCCTGCTGGCCAGCGCGGCGGTGTATTTTGGTGCCTTACTGGCCACCGGTGTCAGATTGCGTAGCTTGTTCCGCAGGTAAACATTGGGTCTCAGCCACTTTTATAGCTGAAGTGCTTGCTGTATGCGCGGTAGCAGCTATGAATAAAGAAAACCCGCCTGAACTTCGTCAAGTTCCAAGGCGGGTATGGGGTGCTTGGTGCGTGCCGCTTATTCGGCCTTGACCGCCAGAACCGGGCAGGGCACGGACATCAGGATGTCGTGTGCCAGGCTGCCCAGCAGCAGCTTGCCGACGGCCGAGCGTCGACGCAGGCCGATCACCAGCAGGGAAACCTGCTCGCGGTGTACCAGGTTCTGGATTTCTTCCAGGGTGTCGTGGCCGCGCACGAACATCTTGAATTCGGCCGGGACGGGCAGGGCTTGCAGGCGCTGCTCCAGGCGTTCGGCCTCGTGGCCGGGGACGATGTCCCGATCTTCCTGCGGGCCGCCGGGGGCGGCATTCACGACGATCAGACGCTCGTTGCGACGGGTGGCCGTTTCAATGCCTTTTTCCAAAGCCGCTTCGCCTTCTGGGCGGGGCGCGTAGGCGACGAGAATGGTCATGGGATTTCCTTAACGAACTCAATGAAACCGTACAGCATAGCGGCTTCAAAGCCGAGTAGTGCATTTTTCCAGACCCGGATTTACACCAATTTTGCCGCTTCCAGCTCTTTCTTGAGGTAGGCGTAGAACAGCGGGGCCGCTACCAGCCCGGCCGGGCCGAAGACCGATTCGGCGACGAACATCACCGACAGCAGCTCCCAGACCGCCATGTGCGTGCGCTGGCCGACCACCTTGGCATTGATGACGTACTCGGCCTTGTGGATCAGGATCAGAAAGCCCAGGCAGGCCGCCGCCGTCGTGGGCGATACCGACAGGCCCACCAGCGTCAGCACCAGGTTGCAGAACAGGTTGCCCACGATGGGAATCAGCCCTGCCACGAAGGTCAGGCCGATCAGCGCCGGGGTGTAGGGCAGGCGCATGTCCCACAGCGGCAGGATGAACAGCAGGAAGACGGCGGTCAGCGAGGTGTTGAACAGCGCAATCCAGAACTGCGCGGCCACGATCTGGCGGAAGGCGTCGCCCATCAGCGTGACGCGCTGGCGCAGGCTGGCCGTCAGCGGCGCCAGCGGAATCAGGCGGGGGCGCACGGCAGCCAGCAGGCCGATCAGCAGGCCGACGTAGGCGTGCAGCAGGCCCCCCAGCCACGCTTTGCCGGCAGAGGCCAGCATCCCGGCCTTGGTCGCCAGATAGGTGGCGATGGTGCGCTGGATGTCTTCCGTGCCCTGGGGCAGCTGGGCGCCCAGGTCGGGGGGGAGTTTTTGCTGTAACTCCAGAATGGTGTGCGCCAGGAAGTTGAGCAGCTCGCGGTACTGCTGGGGCGCTTCCATGATGTAGCCACGGGTGTGCGACAGGGCGCTGGAGAGCAGCAGCAGCGGCGCCAGGCCGACCAGAACGGCTGCGGTCACCTGCGCCCAGCGCCGGGGAACGACGGCGGGCGCCCGCCGATCCAGGCGGTCCAGCAGGCTGGCGATGCGCCGTGTGAGCAGAAAGCCCAGGCAGGCGCACAGCAGGCCGGGCAGGAGGCCTTGCAGCATGACCAGCAGCAGCGTGGCGGCCATGAGCAGGTAGCTGGCCACCCGCACCGTCCGTGACGGTGGCGAGGAGGCCGGGACAAGAGAAGGGAGCAAGTTGCTCTCCTGCGCAGGAAAGGGAAAGGGGCCGAAGCGTTACACCAGGGCCACTGCCGGGCCGGTGCCGCGCGGCGCAATCTGGCCGATGGCAAAGACGGTTTCGCCCAGCCCGCGCAGGGTCGCAGCCGTGGCTTCGGCGGCTTCTGCGGGCACGACCACCACCATGCCGATGCCGTTGTTGAAGGTGCGGTTCATCTCCACATCGTCGATCCCGGCGGTGGCCTGCAGCCAGGCAAACAGCTCGGTCTGCGGCCAGCTACCTTTTTGCAGTTGGGCCGCCAGCCCTTCGGGCAGGACGCGGGGGATGTTTTCCAGCAGGCCGCCACCGGTGATGTGCGCCAGGGCCTTGATGGGGTGCTGCGCCAGCGCGGTCAGCACGTTTTTCACGTACAGGCGCGTGGGCTGCATGATGGCTTCCTTGAACGGCCGGCCGTCCAGCGTGGCCGGGGCGTTGCTGCCGGCACGGTCGATGCACTTGCGCACCAGGGAAAAACCGTTGGAATGCACGCCGGCAGAGGCCAGGCCCAGCACCACGTCACCGGCCTGCACGTTCTGGCCGGTGAGGATCTTGGACTTTTCCACCGCGCCGACGGCAAACCCGGCCAGGTCGTATTCGCCATCGGGGTACATGCCGGGCATCTCGGCGGTTTCGCCGCCAATCAGGGCGCAGCCGGACAGCTCGCAGCCCTTGGCAATGCCGCCGACCACGGCGGCGGCCGTGTCCACGTCCAGCTTGCCGCAGGCGAAATAGTCCAGGAAGAACAGGGGTTCGGCCCCTTGCACCAGCACGTCGTTCACGCTCATGGCGACCAGATCGATGCCCACGGTGTCGTGCATGTTCCATTCAAAGGCCAGTTTCAGCTTGGTGCCCACGCCGTCGGTGCCGCTGACCAGCACCGGTTCCTGGTAGCGCTTGGGCACTTCGAACAGGGCGCCAAAGCCGCCGATGCTGGCCAGCACGCCTTCGCGCATGGTTTTCTTGGCCAGCGGCTTGATGCGTTCGACCAGCGCATCGCCGGCATCGATGTCCACACCGGCGTCTTTGTAGGAAATGGGGGGGTTGGAAGCAGTGCTCATGGCAGGAGGCGGAATAAGGCTAGAGAGCGTTTGCCAGCGCAGCAAACGGCTGAACCTGCGGATTCTAAGGCCCGCACTGGAGGCCGGGGGTGGGCTGGGACTAAAATGCCGGGTTTTCGCGGCCTGGCCACCATGCAGTGTGTGGGCAGACCGTTTCCCTGTATCCCCTTCGTCCCCTGGTTTCGCATGTCGTTGTGCCGCACTGCGCTGCTGCTGTCCGCATGAAGCAGTTGGCCCTGGATATTGGCTTGCCCACAGGCCCCTCGCTGGAGCGTTTCTACGCCGGGCGCAATGCACCCGTGGCGCAGCATGTGCGTGCCTGGGTGCTGGCCCACGCCGGCCCCCACATGCCGGTGCCCACCTACGTCTGGGGCGACAGCGGCGCGGGCAAGACCCATCTGCTGCAGGCCGTGCGCGAGTTGCTGCGCGAGCAGGGCGTGCAATTGGGCTGGATGGACGCCAGCACGGGCTTTCCGCCTGAATTCGACGAGCGCTGGGGCGCGGTGCTGATGGACGACGTGCACAGCTACACCCCCATGCAGCAGCAGCGGGCCTTCAACTGGTTCGTCAATGCCAGCAACCCGCCCAGCGGCCGGCCCTGCTGGGTGCTGACGGCGGGCAATGCGCCCCCGGCGGACTTGCGCCTGCGCGACGACCTGCGCTCGCGCCTGGGCTGGGGCCATGTGTTCCAGCTCCAGGTGCCCAACGAGGACGAATGCCGCCGCATCCTGCAAAACGAAGCCGCCGCCCGGGGCGTGACCTACAGCGCCGATGTGCTGGATTACATGCTCAAGCGCTTTTCGCGCGACCTGTCCAGCCTGATGCCCTTGCTGGACATGCTCGACGACTTTGCCCTGCGCAACAAACGCGCCATCACCATTCCCCTGCTGAAAACCATGTTGGAGACGCAGTAAGTCTGCGCTGGCAGCTATTACTTTCTTTATGAATAAACCTTTGATCCGCCTGGCCCTGTTCGACCTGGACCACACCCTGCTGCCGCTGGATTCCGACCACGGCTGGGGCGAGTTCACCATGCAGATCGGCTGGTGCGACCGCGCCGAGTTTGGCCGCCGCAACGACGCCTTCTTCCAGGACTACCTGGCCGGGCGGCTGGACATCCACGACTACGTGCGCTTTGCTACCGAAGCCGTGGTGCAGCGCGGCCCGCAGGCTGCCGCCGCCGCGCACCAGCGCTTCATGGACGAGGTGATCCGCCCGGCCATGCGCCCGGCGGCCATCGAACTGGTGCGCCGCCACCAGCAGGCGGGGGACGTGGTGGTCATCACCTCGGCCACCAACGAGTTCGTCACTCGCCCCATTGCCCAGGCGTTCGGCGTGGAGGAACTCATCGCCACCGAGCTGGAGCGTGGCCCCGACGGCTGGCTGACCGGGGAAGTGGCAGGCCAGCCCAACATGCGCGAAGGCAAGGTGCTGCGCCTGGCGCAGTGGCTGGCCGCACGCGGCTGGGACTGGGGCGATGTGGAAGCCACCTTCTACAGCGATTCCATGAACGACCTGCCCCTGCTGGAGCAAGTCCAGCACCCCGTCGCCACCAACCCCGACCAGCGTCTGCGTGCCCTGGCGCAACAGCGCGGCTGGCCCGTGCTGGATTTGTTTGAAGAAAAATAAGCCCCCTCATGATCAAGACCTTTATCGACAAACTGCTGGGCAAACCTGCCGCCCGCAGCCGCAAAAACCCCTTCGGCAAACGCGAGGAGCTGCCTGCCAGCGTCCACGGCATCGACCCCAAGCTGGTCGATGACCGCGCCATCGACGTGGTGCGCACGCTGAAAAACGCCGGGTTCGAGGCCTACATCGTCGGCGGCGCAGTGCGCGACCTGCTGCTGGGCCTGCGCCCCAAGGACTTCGACGTGGCCACCAACGCCACGCCCGAGGAAGTCAAGCGGCTGTTTCGCCGCGCCTTCATCATCGGCAAGCGCTTTCGTATCGTCCACGTCGTCTATGGCCGGGGGCGCGAGCATGAGGTGATCGAGGTCTCCACCTTCCGCGCCTTCCTGGACAACAGCCAGGCCGAGCAGGTCAGCGGCAACGAGCGCACCAGCAAGCAGCAGTTGATGGGCGTGCAGCACGCCGTGGATGCCAGCGGCCGTGTGCTGCGCGACAACGTCTGGGGGCCGCAGGACCAGGACGCCACGCGGCGCGACTTCACCATCAACGCCATGTATTACGACCCGCACAGCCAGGTGCTGGTCGATTTCCACAAAGGCATCCAGGACGCGCACAAGCGCGTGCTGCGCATGATCGGCGACCCGGAGCAGCGCTACCGCGAAGACCCGGTGCGCATCATCCGCGCCGTGCGCTTCGGGGCCAAGCTGGCCCACCTGGGCTTCAAGCTGGAGGCCAAAACCGCCAAGCCCCTGGTCGCCTGCGAGCCGCTGCTGCATGACGTGCCGCAAAGCCGGTTGTTCGACGAAATGCTCAAGCTGCTGCTGACCGGGCACGCCGCCGCCTCCATCGCGCAACTGCAAAAGCTGGGCCTGTCCAAAGGCATCTACCCGCTGCTGGACGTGGTCGTGGAACGCGCCGCCACCCCCATGGTGCAGGCGGTATTGCAGGACACCGACCGGCGCGTGGCCGAAGGCAAGACCTGCGTGCCCAGCTTTTTGCTGGCCTGCGTGCTGTGGCAGGACGTGCAGACCGGCTGGCAGCAGCGCCTGCAGGACGGCTGGCACAGTTTTCCGGCCCTGCAGGAAGCCATCGACGAAGTGTTCGAGCGGCGCATCGGCGACGTCTCGGGCCGGGGCAAGCTGGCCGCCGACATGCGCGAAATCTGGGCCATGCAGCCGCGCTTCGACAAGCGCACCGGCGCCATGCCTTTCAGCCTGGTGGCTCAGGGGCGTTTCCGCGCCGGGTTCGACTTCCTGCGCCTGCGGGCCGACGTGGGCGATGCCGACGAAGCCCTGGCCAACTGGTGGCAGTTGTTCCAGTACGCCGACGAAGCCCAGCGCGAAGACCTGATCGCCCAGGCCCGCGACGAGCAGCGCCAGCGCCAGAAAACGCAAAAACCCAAAGCGCCGCGCAAACCGAAGGCTGAGGCTGACGGCAGCGCGTTGGATGCCGTTGCCGTGCAGGCGGGCGGCGCAGGCGAGCCGTCTGCCGATGCGCCCGCGAAAAAACGCCGTCGCCGCCGCAAAAAGCCCGCAGGCGAAGCCGCCGCCCCTGAAGGCAGCGGCGCCGAAGGTTGATACGGACATGAACGCCGCCGTCGCTGAAACCGCCCCCGCCACCGTCTACATCGGCCTGGGTGCCAACCTGGGCGACCGGGGGCAGGCGCTGCGGGCCGCCGTGCAGGCGCTGGCCGCCCTGCCGGACACGCGGCTGCGTGGCATCTCCAGCCTCTACAGCAGCGCCCCGGTGGATGCCACCGGGCCGGATTACCTGAACGCCGTCGCCGTGCTGGAAACGGATGCCGCGCCGCAGGACTTTCTGGCCCAACTACAAGCCCTGGAAAACGCCGCAGGCCGCCAGCGCCCCTACCGCAACGCCCCGCGCACGCTGGACCTGGACATCCTGCTGTGGGGCGATGCGCAACTCAACACCCCGCAGCTCACCGTGCCCCACCCGCGCATGGCCGAACGCGCCTTTGTGCTGCGCCCCCTGGCCGAACTCGCCCCGCAGCGCGTCACCGCCGCGCAACTGGCCGCCGTGGCCGGGCAAGCCATTGCCGTGCTGGCCGGGCCGGATTGGGTGGAGGGAGGCGAGTAAAGGTAACCATGGCCGCGTATGTCTTGTTTTTTGCGTTGTTTTTCAGCTCTGCTGGGTGGGCCGATACCAGGCTGCCAGGAGCAGTGAAAAATACAGTTTTCAAATGCCAAATTGAAGGTAAGACGCATTATTCCGATAGCCCCTGTCCCGATGCTATTGCCGTGGATGTCACGCCGACACGCGGCGTTAATAGCATGTCAGGCACAAAGCGCATCAGCGCTGAAGTTCAGCGGGAGATATTGGAAGAAAAACTGGCGAAACAAAAACGGCAGATCGCCACTGTTGAAAAAACTCCATCCACTCCAAAAGCATTGACTCCAGCGGCACCGCTAAAAAATACCGACCATCAGCAGCGTGCCCAACCAAGTATGAATATCTTTTCTATCATGCTTCAAGCGGTGAAGCCATTTTTTTGGTTGATACCATTTTTTGTTATTATTTTTTTACTTCGCTCGCCCTTTTTCAAAGGCTGGCTCGGTGAAAAAATGGTTAGGCGTGCCTTGGAGGGAAATTTAGATAAAAACAATTACTTGCTCTTGCATGATGTGACCGTGGAAGACCAGATGGGATCCACGCAAATTGATCATATCGTCGTGTCGCCGTATGGAATTTTTGTTCTGGAAACCAAGCACTACAAGGGCTGGATATCCGGACACGAGCGTGATGCACAATGGCAGCAGACGAATTTTCAGAAGAAAAATAGATTCCAGAACCCATTGCGCCAAAATTACAGACACATCAAAGCCCTGGAGGGATTGCTTGGTGTACCAATGAATTTTTTCCATTCAGTAATTGTGTTTTCAGGAACGTGTGAACTGAAATCCAACTTTCCTGCCAATGTTTGCACGACTGGTAATTTTCTAGAATTTATAAAAACATTCAAAGAACAAATAATCCCGGCGCATCAAATTCAGGCTATCTGGGGAAAAATTGAAGGCAGTCGCTTGGCACCTACGCATAGGACGCATCAAGCACATGTCGAGCAGTTGCGCAAACGGCATGGTCGTTCAGGGTAATCGCACCTAAATTCATGGCAGTCCTTAACGCCCCGTCATACCCCTATCCCACCGTCACATCCGCATCCCACCGTCACACCCGCGAAGGCGGGTGTCCAGCAGCAGCGCTGGCGATGGCTGAGGCGGTGCTGATGGTCAAGCCGTCACTGGATGCCCGCCTTCGCGGGCATGACGGGATGTTTATTGTTTGCTATTAATTTAGATGCGATTGCCCTGCATAGTCGTTGAATTTACTATAATAAAAATAGCTTTTACCGCAGATAAATAAACGATTTCAGATTGTTTTAATGCTGTAATCATTGCATAAAAATCGGAAGAAGCTATAAAAAAAGGACTGCCCCGCAAAGGGCAGTCCTTTTTTCTGGGGGATTCCTGGCCTATGCCAGTGGGGCGGCTTAGTTGCGGATCAAGTGGTCGAACGCCGACAGCCCTGCCGTCGCGCCGGCACCGGCGGCGATGACGATCTGCTTGTACGGCACGTTGGTGCAGTCGCCCGCCGCGAACACGCCGGGGACGCTGGTCTGGCCCTTGGCGTCGATGACGATTTCGCCCATCTTGTTCAGCTCCAGCGTGCCCTTGAGCCAGTCGGTGTTGGGCAGCAGGCCGATCTGCACGAAGATGCCTTCCAGCGTCACCTGCTTGACTTCGTCATTGGTGCGGTCTTTGTAGGCCAGGCCGGTGACCTTGCTGCCGTCGCCCAGCACTTCGGTGGTCTGGGCGTTCTTGATGACGGTGACGTTGGGCAGGCTGGCCAGTTTTTTCTGCAGCACGGCGTCGGCCTTGAGTTCGGGCATGAACTCGAACACGGTCACATGCTCGACCACGCCGGCCAGGTCGATTGCCGCTTCCACGCCGGAGTTGCCGCCGCCGATCACCGCCACGCGCTTGCCCTTGAACAGCGGGCCGTCGCAGCTCGGGCAATAGGCCACGCCCTTGGTGCGGTACTGGTCTTCGCCGGGCACGTTCATGTTGCGCCAGCGGGCGCCGGTGGACAGCACCACGCTCTTGGCTTGCAGCGTGCCGCCGTTTTCCAGTTCGACGGTGATCAGGCCGCCGGTTTCGGCAGCGGGAATCAGTTTGGCGGCGCGTTGCAGGCGCATGACGTCGATGTCGTAGTCGCCGATGTGCGATTCCAGCGCGGCGGCAAACTTCGGGCCTTCGGTCTTGTTGACCGAGATGTAGTTCTCGATGTCCAGCGTGTCGTTCACCTGCCCGCCGATGCGCTCGGCGGCAATGCCGGTGCGGATGCCCTTGCGGGCGGTGTAGATGGCAGCGGCTGCGCCGGCAGGGCCGCCGCCGACGATCAGCACCTCGAATGCCTCTTTGGCCGACAGCTTGGCCGCTTCGCGGGCGGCGGCACCGGTGTCCAGCTTGGCGACGATTTCGCCCAGCAGCATCCGGCCTGCGCCGAACACCTGGCCGTTCAGGTAGACCATGGGCACGGCCATGATTTCGCGCTCCTGTACTTCTTTCTGGAACGCGCCGCCTTCGATCACGGTGGTCTTGATGTTGGGGTTGAGGATGGCCATGAGCGACAGTGCCTGCACCACGTCGGGGCAGTTGTGGCACGACAGGCTCATGTAGACCTCGAAGTTGAAATCGCCTTCGATGGCGGCGATCTGGTCGAGCAGGTCTTGCTCTTCCTTGGGCGGATGGCCGCCCGTCCACAGCAGGGCCAGCACCAGCGAGGTGAATTCGTGCCCCAGGGGCAGCCCGGCAAAGCGCAGGCTGCTGTTGCTGCCCTGGCGTTGCAGGGTGAACGACGGCTTGCGGGCGTCGTTGCCATCCAGGCGCAGGCTGATCTTGTCGCTGCGCAGGGTCTGGATGGTGGTGAGCAGATCGCGCATCTGTGCGGCAGTCTCGCTCTCGTCCAGGGAGGCCACCAGCTCGAAGGGCTGGGTCACGCGCTCCAGATAGGCGGCCAGTTGGGTTTTGAGTTGATCGTCAAGCATGGGTGTCCTCCGAAAAAGCAGTGGTTTTTAAGAATTTTGGGCAATAAAAAGCCGGACGGCACGGCGCTCGCACCCGTCCGGCTTGCACTAGGGAACGGTCCCTAAGGCAACAGGCTTAGATCTTGCCGACCAGGTCCAGCGAAGGCGTCAGCGTGGTGGCGCCTTCTTTCCACTTGGCCGGGCACACCTGGTCGGGGTGGGCGGCGGTGAACTGGGCAGCCTTGAGCTTGCGCAGGGTTTCCGACACGTCGCGGGCGATTTCGTTGGAATGCACTTCCATGGTCTTGATCACGCCATCGGGGTTGATCACGAAGGTGCCGCGCAGGGCCAGGCCTTCTTCGGGGATATGCACGCCAAAGGCGTTGGTCAGCTGGTGGGTCGGGTCGCCGACCAGGGGGAATTTGGCCTTGCCCACGGCGTCGGAGGTTTCGTGCCACACCTTGTGCGAGAAGTGGGTGTCGGTGGTGACGATGTAGACCTCGGCACCGGCCTTCTGGAATTCGGCGTAGTTGTCGGCGGCGTCTTCGATCTCGGTGGGGCAGTTGAGGGTGAAGGCGGCCGGCATGAAGATCAGCACGGACCATTTGCCCTTGAGGGATTGCTCGGTCACTTCGATGAATTCGCCCTTGCCAGCGCGGTTCACAAAAGCTTGGGTCTTGAAGGGTTGAACTTGGGTGTTGATCAGAGTCATTGCAGTTTCCTTTCGTTGTGAAGTGAGTGTTTGACTGAACACAGGACGCAAGTTTAGCGCCGTTGAAAAATAAATCCAATCAATTGATTTGATTTTCGTGATTGTTAATAGCTAATATGCTGCGGTTTGCGATGCGTTGCCGACCACCGGTTATTCCTCAGCGTCGGCAGCGCTCTTGCCGCTGGGCCGACAATGGCGGTTTTACAAGGAGTGTTCCCACATGCAAGGCGAACCCAAGGTCATTGCCGCGCTGCAAGCGCAATTGAAAAACGAACTCACCGCCATCAACCAGTACTACATGCACTATCGGCTGCAGAAACACTGGGGTTTCGAGGCGCTGGCCAAGGTGGAATACAAGGAATCCATCCACGCCATGAAGCACGCCGACGCGCTGATGGACCGCATCCTGATCCTGAACGGCCTGCCCAACCTGCAAGACCTGGGCAAGCTGCAAGTGGGCGAGGACGTGCCCGAAACCCTGGCCTGCGACCTGCGCCATGCGCAAAGCGCCCAGCAAGGTCTGAAGGACGGCATCCTCGCCGCAGAAACGGCGCAGGACTTCGTCTCGCGCGATTTGCTGCAAAAGCTGCTCGACCGCACCGAAGAGCGCATCGACTTCCTGGAAACGCAGCAGAACCTGGTCGAATCCCTGGGCCTGGAAAACTACCTGCAAAGCCAGATCGGCGAGGCGCACGAGGGCTGAGCGCTGCCGCTGTTGCCGGGGCGGCAGCAGCGGCGCCCTTCAAGTGCCGACGCGGGCACGCCGCCCCACCCAGGCGGCCAGCAGATTGAGCAGCGAACACAGCACCCAGTAGATTGCGCCGACGAACAAAAAGACCTCCGCCGGGTTGATCATCAGCCGGGCATTGACCTGGGTGGCCAGGAAGGACAGCTCGCCCACCCCGACGATGTAGGCCAGCGAGCTGTCCTTGATCAGCGTGACCCACTGGTTGATGAAAGAGGGCAGCATCATCGGCAATGCCTGCGGCAGGATCAGCACGCGCAGCACCTGCCAGCGCGTCATGCCCAGGGCGGTACCGGCATCCCACTGGCCCTGCGGGATGGCGCGGATGCCTGCCGCCACGCTGTGGGCCAGATACGCCCCGCTGATGAGCGACAGCGCACAGACCACGGCCAGCAGGCCGGGCACGTCCATGCCGAACAGCACGGGCAGCAGGAAGTAAATCCAGAAAATCAGCATCAGCACCGGAATGGCCCGCAGCAAGCCCAGCACGCCGCGCAGCAGCAGCGCGGGCAGGCCGCTCCGGGTCATGGCCAGGGCAATGCCCAGACCCAAGCCGAGTACGGCGGAGAGCAGGCCGGAGATGCTGCTCAGAATCAGCGTCAGCAAGGCCCCGCCGGGCAGGCCGTCGGGGAAGGTGCCCAGCAGCAGGTACTGCCAGTCGTCGGCAAGAGCGAGGAAGTTCATGCGCGGCCCATCCGGGAGTGGCCCCATTGGCGGCGGTCTTGCAGGTGCTGGCTGAGCATTTCCAGACCGATGATGAGCAGCACGTACAGCAGCGTGGTGATGCCGTAGACCTGAAAGGGCTGGAAGGTTTCGGCCTCGACCTGCCGGGCGCGGTAGGACAGCTCCACCAGCCCGATGGTCATGCCCAGCGAGGTGTTCTTGACGATGTTCATGTACTGCCCGAACAGTGGCGAGACGATGCGGGCCAGTGCCTGTGGCAGCACGACGTGGCGCAGCACCTGCCGGGGCGTCATGCCCAGCGATTCGGCGGCCTGCACCTGGCTGCGCGGCACGCTGCCCAGGCCGGCGCGGATTTCCTCGCCCACGTAGGCGGTGGAGTACAGCACCAGCCCCACCAGCGCAGCGACAAATTCAAAAGAGGGCCAGCCCACCACCAGCGGCCCGATGGCGAAGCTGTGCGGACTGTTCAGCCACGCCGTCCAGCCGGGCGGCAACAGCCCCGGCACGGCGAAGTACCAGAAGAACAACTGCACCAGCAGCGGCGTATTGCGAAAGGCCGAAAGGTACAGCCCCGCCGCCCCGCGCACCGCTGCTGCGGGTGCAATGCGGGCCGCCGCAAACAGCAGGCCCAGCACCGTGGACGCGGCCACGACCAGCAGCGAGGAAAGGATGGTGATGCCCCAGCCGCTCAGCAGCCAGTGCCAGTATTTGGCAGCCAGCAGGTGCTGCGGCCAGTCCGTAAAGTCGATCATGGGGGAAAAAGTAACAGCACTGCGCGGGGCAGTGCTGTTGTTTCAGGGCGTGTTGGATATGGCGTGAACAGGCTTTACAGCTTGTCGCCAATCTTGAAGTTGCGCTGCAAGGGCGTGTTGCTTTGCGGGCCGAACCAGGTGTCGTAGATCTTGCCGGCCTGGCCTTTGGCCTCCAGCTCCTTGAGCGTGGTGTTCACCCAGTCGGTCAGTGCTGTCTCGCCCTTGGGGATGCCTACGCCGATGTAGTCGCTGGAGATGGTGAAGGCAGGCACTTCCCACTTGGCACGCTCTTTCTGGTCCTTGATGGTGGCCAGCAGGCCGACCAGCTTGGGGCCGTCCTGCGAGATGGCCTGCACGTTGCCATTGCGCAGCGCGGTAAAGGCGAACGGCGTGTCGTCATAGGCCACGAGCTGGGCTTGCGGGTATTTTTCGCGCAGCACGATTTCGTTGGTCGTGCCCTTGTCCACGCCGATGCGCAGGCTGTTCAATTGCTCTGCCGAGGTGAGCTGCCCCTTGGGTGCGATGAATTGCGTGCCCGATGCGAAGTAGGGGATGCTGAAGTTCACCTGCTTGGCACGCTCCTCGGTAATGGTGAAGTTGGCCAGTACCAGGTCCACCTTGCCGGCCAGCAGCAGCGGCACGCGGTTGGCGGGGTTGGTAGGCACCAGTTGCAGCTTCACGCCCAGACGCTGGGCAAATTCCTGGGCGTAATCCACGTCCAGGCCGACGAGCTTGCGGGTCTTGGGATCGGCAAAGCCGAAGGGTGGATTGGCATCAAATGCCGCCACGCGCAGCACGCCGGCTTTCTGGATGTCTTGCAGGCGGTCGGCCAGGGCGGGGGTGGAGGCCAGTACGGCAGCGCCAGCGGCAGCGGCGATGATCAGTTGCTTGAATTGCATGGTGGTGTTTACCTTGTGGGTGTTGAAAAATTTTGCCTAACAACTGCAGGATTTGCAGTCAAGACAGGCATACCCGATATTGTGGAGATGATTTGTTAGATCAAAAAAGAATAAATTTTGATTTTTATATTTTTTAATGATCTAAGTATTACTGCTACGGCCTGACGTTCTGCCAATAACGCGGCTGCCGCTCACGTTCGCACAGCGCCGTATCCGGCCGGGTGGAATGCCAGTGGATGGCCCCGCAGGTGGCGGTGTTGAAAAGCTGCGCCTGCGCCGCCTGCAAGCGCTGCACCACCGGCGCGGCGGGGTGGCCGAAGCGGTTGCGCCAGCCGCTTTGTACCAGGGCCACCTGCGGCTGCACGGCCTGCACCCAGGCGGCGGAGGTGGAGGTCTTGCTGCCGTGGTGCGCCACCAGCAGGGCATCGGCCCGCACGTTGGCACCGGCCCGCAGCAGGGCGCGTTCCTGGGCCTGTTCCATATCGCCGGTCAGCAGGGCGACGGCACCGCTGGCCGAACGCACCTGCACCACGCAACTGATCGCATTGGTCGCCGGCTTGGCGCCGGACGGGCGCGGCAGCGTGTCCGGGGCAGGCCACAGCACGGTGAAGGTGACCTGCTCCCACACCCACTGCTGCCCTTGTTCGCACGCCTGCCAGGGGCGTTGCGCCTGCGCGGCGATGTCGGCAATGCCGCTGCCATGCAAAGCGGCCTGCGGCTGGGCGGCGAGGACGGACAGCGCCCCGCCGGTGTGGTCGCTGTCTGCATGGGTGAGCAGCACCATGTCCAGGCGCAGGCCCAGGGCGTGCAGCAGCGGAACGATGGCCTGGCTGCCCGTGTCCCCGCCGTCCCAGCGCGGGCCGGTATCGACCAGCAGGGCGTGGCCTGCCGTCTGCACCAGCACGCTGCTGCCTTGCCCCACGTCCAGCGCCAGCAGAGAAAACTCCCCTACCGGCGGGGGCCGGGGCTGCCACAGCAGCATGGGCAGCACCAGCGGTAGCCCCAGCAGGCGCAGCGGCCAGGGCCAGCGCAGCAGCAGCCACAGGCAGCCCGCCATGCCGACTACGCCCAGCGCCAGCGGCGGCTGGGCGAAATAGGCCACCGCCCCCGGCCACTGCGCCATCCAGGCCAGCAGGGCGAGCAGCACGTCGGCGCACCACACCGCCGCCGTCCACAGCGGCGGGCAGACCACCCCGGCCATGGCCAGGGGCGTGAGCAGCAGCGTCACCCAGGGAATGGCCCACAGGTTGGCGAAAAATCCGACGACGGACACTTGTCCGAACAACAGCAAGGTCAAGGGGGCCAGGGCCAGGCCGATCAGCGTTTGCTCGCGCACCAGCCGCCACAGGGGCCGCCACCAGCGCCAGGGGCGGGCGGCCTGCCCCGGATCGGTCATGAACAGCACGCCCACGGCGACGAAACTCAGCCAGAAACCCGCTTGCAGCAGCGCCCACGGGTCCCAGGCCACCACCACGGCCAGCGCCAGCAGCCAGATGCGCGGCCAGGGCCACTGCACGCCCAGGCTGCGCAACAGGGTGACGGTGAGCAGCATCAGCAGCGTGCGCTGCGCCGGAATGCCCCAGCCGCTGAACAGGGCGTAGCCCAGCGCCAGCGCCAACCCTACCCAGGCGGCGGCCAGCGGGGCGGGCCAGCGCAGGCACAGGAAACGGCTGCGCCGCCACAGCCCGCCGATCAGCACCACGGCCAGCCAGGCGAACATGGTGATGTGCAGGCCGCTGATGCTGACGAGGTGGGCCACCCCGGTGGCGCGAAAAATCTGCCAGTCCGCCTTGTCGATCGCGCCCTGGTCGCCGGTGACCAGGGCCACCACCACCCCGGCGGCCCGGCTGGTGCCCGCGTAGCCGTGCAGCCGCTGGCGCACCTGTTCGCGGGCCTGTTCCAGCGGGGCGTGCCCGGTCTGGCCCAGCCGCTGCGGCGCAACCAGCGGGCGCACGTAGCCGCTGGCCTGCACGCCCTGGCTCCACCACCATTGCTCCAGGTCGAAGCCCTGTGGGTTGCGGGCACCGTGCGGGCTTTGCAGGCGCACCGTCCAGCGCCAGCGCTCGCCGGCGTGAACCGTGAAGTCCGGCGTGTAGTGGCGCAGGGCGATGCGCGGCGGCAGTGCCACCGGGGTGCCCGCGCCATCCTGGGCGTGTTCGGGCGCGAACAGCCAGCGCTGGCCGCGTTCGGTCGTCTGCGGCAGGCTGATGATGACGCCCTGCACGGTGATGTCCGCCCCCTGCAGGGCGGCAGGCAGCGCGTGGCGGGCAAAGGCCGTGGCCCGTGCGCCAGTGCTGCTCCACCCGGCCAGGGCCAGCGCCAGCAGCACGCCCAGGCAGGCCGCAGACCGTGGCACCGCCCGCCCGCGCCAGAGCAGCCCGGCCAGGGCGGCGGCGGCCACGCCCCCGGCGGCATAGCCCCACGGCGGCCCCAACTGCCCCTGCTGCAATTGCAGCGCACAGCCCAGCACCCAGCCCATCAGGGGCCAGGCGGTCAGCCAGGGGGAAATTTGGCGGTCAGGGGCTTGCGCTCTTGGCATACTTGCGGGCCATGCTAGTGGGGGCGGATGAATTTGGGCAAGCGCCCAAACCCCACACTGGCGGTAATGAAAGAAAGCATCACCATGAGCGTTTACGACCAACTGCAAGCCCTGAACATCACCCTGCCGCCCCTGGCCGTGCCGGCCGCCGCCTACGTGCCCTTCGTGCAGACGGGCAATCTGGTGTTTCTGAGCGGCCATATCGCCCGCAAGGCCGACGGCACGGTCTGGGCCGGCCAACTGGGCGGCCAGGTCAGCACCGAAGACGGCAAGCAGGCGGCCCGCGCCATTGCCGTCGATCTGATGGGCACGCTGCAGGCGGCCTGCGGCGGCGACCTGAATCGCGTCAAGCGCATCGTCAAGGTGATGAGCCTGGTCAATTCCACGCCCACGTTC
Source organism: Comamonas sp. (assembly GCA_019104825.1). GTDB lineage: Bacteria > Pseudomonadota > Gammaproteobacteria > Burkholderiales > Burkholderiaceae_C > Comamonas > Comamonas nitrativorans. The sequence goes on along the minus strand of JAHRXD010000218.1, from coordinate 6,669 downwards.
ACCGAGCAGCACCTCGTCACCAACGGCTGCTCCGAGCTGCTGGGCGAAGTCTTTGGCGACAAGGGCAAGCACGCCCGCAGCGCCTTTGGCGTGGCGCAAATCCCGCTGGGCGCGTGCGTCGAGATCGAGCTGATCGCGGAAATCGAATAATGCCGTCCGCGCCCCCGGCAGTGCAATTGCTGGCCGTCTTCACCACCGTCCCCGATGCGGCCAGCGCCGGGGCACTGGCCCAGGCCGCCATTGCCCAGGGGCTGGCCGCCTGCGTGCAGCAGGACAGCATCCACAGCACCTACCAATGGCAGGGCCGGATGCAGTCCGAGCCGGAGGTGCGCCTGCTGTTCAAAACCACCACGGCGGCCTGGCCCGCGCTGCAGGCGCTGATTGCCCGATTGCATCCCTACGAGGTGCCGGCGATTTATGCCTTGCCGGTGCCGCACGCCAGCGCCAGCTATGCCCGGTGGGTGGCGGAGCAGGTCGCAGTGAATACCGATAAACCATAGCTTCTGCTACTTGCCAACTAACGATTTCAGAACTATTTATCTTTCAAATCCTTGCAATACCAGCGGTAACAGCAACTGAATTGATAGCTTGCGTGCCCTGCCATAAATATTGATTTGCATCTTCCCCTTGCCATGAACCTGCCGTTCCTCGATCTGCTCACCGCCTTTGGGCAAAGTCTGCTGTTTGCCTTCATTGGCGTGCTGCCCATCATCAATCCCCTGGCGACGGCGCCGCTGTTCGTCGATCAGGCGCGGGGCCTGAACGAGCAGGATCGCGCCCTGCTGGCCCATCGCATCGGCAAGAACGTGGCGATTCTGCTCACCTCCACCATGCTCACCGGCTCTTACGTGTTGCGCTTTTTCGGCGTCTCGTTGCCTGCCGTGCGCATTGCCGGGGGGATGATCGTCGCCTCCATCGCCTGGAGGATGCTCAACGCCCAGCAGGCCACCACCGACGACGCCACCCAGATCGCCCACGCGCTGACCTGGGACAAGGCCCGCGTCAAGGCCTTCTATCCCCTGACCTTTCCCCTGACGTGCGGCCCCGGCACCATCGCCGTGGCCATTGCCATCGGTGCCAGCCTGCACTCGCGCACCAGCGTGCCGCTGACGCTGGCGAATATGAGCGGCGGGCTGGCGGCCTCGGTGCTGCTGGGGATTCTGGTGGCGCTGACCTTCCGTTACGCCACCACCTTGCTGCGCCGCCTGGGCGACACCGGGCAGGTGGTCTTCATGCGGCTGATGGCCTTCATCCTGCTGTGCGTGGGCGTGGAAATCGTCTGGAGCGGCGCACGCGCCCTGCTGGCCGGGCTGGGCATTGGCGCCCCGGATGCGCAATAGCCGCCCACGCCGTTGCCGGGCGTGGGGTGCGCCTAAAATCCCACGTTTCCCCTTCGCCACACTCTGCGCCCCCTGTTGCCATGCCTGCCAAGCGTTCTGCTGAAAAAAAATCCTCTTCCCCCTCCGACGAGCCGGCCAGCTACGAAGCCGCCCAGGCCGAATTGCAGGCGCTGGCCCAGGCCATGGAATCCGGGCAATTGCCGTTGAGCGAGATGCTCGACGGCTACCGCCGCGCCTCGGTGCTGCTGCGCTACTGCCATGCCCAGCTCGATGCGGTGGAGCAGCAGATCCTGCAACTCGATGGCGGCGACCTCAAACCCTGGGCCGCGGAGTGAACCCATTGATCGCAGGAACCACAGGAAGCGGGCAGGCCGTGCAAGATTTTGATTTTTCCCATTGGGCTAACGCGCAGTGCCGGCAGGTGGAGCAGGCGCTGACCGACTGGGTCGGCATCGGCGCCCCGGCCGGGCTGGGCGATGCGATGCGCTACGCCGTGCTGGACGGCGGCAAGCGCCTGCGCCCCTTGCTGGTGCTGGCTGCGGCCCAGGCCGTCGGCGGCAATGCCGCTGCCGCACTGCGGGCGGCCTGTGCGGTGGAGCTGATCCACGCCTATTCCCTCGTCCACGACGACATGCCCTGCATGGACAACGACGTGCTGCGCCGGGGCAAGCCCACCGTCCATGTCGCCTTTGGCCAGGCCCAGGCGCTGCTGGCAGGCGATGCCCTGCAAGCCCAGGCGTTCGAGCTGCTCACCCCCGACGAGGCCGAAGTGCCGGCTGCCATCCAGGCCGATCTGTGCCGCATCCTGGCCCGCGCCGCCGGGGCGCAAGGCATGGCGGGCGGGCAGGCCATCGACCTGGCCAGCGTCGGCCAGCCCTTGACCGAGGCGCAACTGCGCCAGATGCACCGCCTGAAAACCGGCGCATTGCTGGAGGCCTGCGTGCTGCTGGGCGCTGCCTGCGGCCAGACCCCGGCGTCGGCCCTGGCCGTTTTGCAGACCTATGGTCAGGCGCTGGGGCTGGCGTTTCAGGTCGTGGACGATGTGCTGGACGTGGTGGCCGATGCCGCCACCCTGGGCAAAACCCCCGGCAAGGACGCGGCCAACGACAAGCCCACCTACGTCGCCCTGCTGGGCCTGGACGGCGCCCAGGCGCTGGCGCAGGACTTGCTGGCCCAGGCCTGTGCCGCCTTGCAGCAATCGGGGCTGGCCGATACCCGCGCCTTGCTGGCCCTGGCCCGACAGGTGGTGGGGCGATCGCATTGAATGCCGCCTGTATTCATATAAAGAATAGCTGGGGCCGCTGGCCCCTTGGGCTTTTCAGCCCAGAGAGACTGGATAAATGACTGCCAACGCCTACCCTTTGCTACAAAAGATAAACGACCCCGCCGATCTGCGTGCCATCGCGCGGGGCCAGTTGCCCGCCGTGGCCGACGAGCTGCGGGCCTACGTGCTGGACAGCGTCTCCAAAACCGGCGGGCACCTCAGCTCCAACCTCGGCACCGTGGAGCTGACGGTGGCGCTGCACTACGTCTTCAACACGCCGTACGACCGCATCGTCTGGGACGTGGGCCACCAGACCTACCCGCACAAAATCCTCACCGGCCGGCGCGACCGCATGGGCACGCTGCGCCAGTTGGGCGGCATCTCCGGCTTTCCCCAGCGGGCCGAAAGCGTGTACGACACCTTCGGCACCGCGCATTCCTCCACCAGCATCTCCGCCGCCCTGGGCATGGCGATGGCGGCCAAGCGCAAGGGCGAAAAGCGCCGGGCGATTGCCGTCATCGGCGACGGCGCGATGACCGCCGGCATGGCCTTCGAAGCCATGAACAACGCCGGGGTGCTGGATGGCAACCTGCTCGTCATCCTGAACGACAACGACATGAGCATCAGCCCGCCCGTCGGGGCGCTGAACCGCTATCTGGCCCAGCTCATGAGCGGCCAGTTCTACGCCGCTGCCCGCCACGTCGGCAAGAACGTGCTGAAAAACGTGCCGCCTCTGCTGGAGCTGGCGAAAAAGCTGGAACAGCACGCCAAAGGCATGGTGGTGCCCGCCACGCTGTTCGAGAACTTCGGCTTCAACTACATCGGCCCCATCGACGGGCACGACCTGGATTCGCTCATCCCCACGCTGGAGAACATCCGCCAGCTCGACGGCCCGCAGTTCCTGCACGTCGTCACCAAAAAAGGCCAGGGCTACAAGCTGGCGGAAATCGACCCCATCACCTACCACGGCCCCGGCAAGTTCGACCCGGAAGTCGGCATCGTCAAGCCCGCCACCCCGCCCAAGCCCACCTTCACCCAGGTGTTCGGCCAGTGGCTGTGCGACATGGCGGCGCAGGATGCGCGGCTGGTGGGCGTCACCCCCGCCATGCGCGAAGGCTCGGGCATGGTGGAGTTTCACCAGCGCTTCCCCGATCGGTATTACGACGTGGGCATTGCCGAGCAGCACGCCGTCACCTTTGCCGCCGGGCTGGCCTGCGAGGGCGTCAAGCCCGTGGTGGCGATCTACTCCACCTTTTTGCAACGCGCCTACGACCAGATGATTCACGACGTGGCCCTGCAAAAGCTGCCGATGGTGCTGGCGCTGGACCGCGCCGGGCTGGTCGGGGCCGATGGCGCCACCCATGCGGGCGCCTACGACATCGCCTTCGTGCGCTGCATCCCGCACATGAGCATGGCCTGCCCTGCCGACGAGCGCGAATGCCGCCAATTGCTGACCACGGCTTACGAGCAGGATCACCCCGTCTGCGTGCGCTACCCGCGCGGCGCAGGCGCAGGCGTGCCGCCGCTGGCCGACCTGGGCAGCCTGCCCTTCGGCAAGGGCGAAATCCGCCGCCAGGGGCAGAACATCGCCATTCTGGCCTTCGGCACCCTGCTGTACCCGGCGCTGCAAGCGGCGGAAAAACTGGATGCCACCGTCGCCAACATGCGCTGGGCCAAGCCGCTGGACACCGAGCTGCTGCTGCAACTGGCCGCCAGCCACGATGCGCTGGTCACGGTCGAAGAGGGCTGCCTGCAAGGCGGCGCAGGCAGCGCCGTGCTGGAGGCGCTGGCGCAGGCCGGCGTGGTCAAGCCCGTGTTGCAACTGGGCCTGCCCGACGTATTCATCGAACACGGCGACCCGGCCAAACTGCTGGCCTTGCAGGGGCTGGATGCGGCGGGGATGGAAAACAGCATCCGCCAGCGATTCATGCCGGTTTGAATGGGAATATCGGGGGTTTTCCCTGACGCTATGCCCGCCATAGCATTTTGTGTGGCCCAGGGCATTCAATAGGGATTGCTTTGATTTCACGCAAGCCCTTGCTGTGGAATACTGCACGCTTGGCTGCGCTGGCACAAAACGCCAGCGCACTTGTGTTGATATTCCAAACCAAGGAGATGCAATGGATCGTCGTTCCCTCATCAAGCAAGCGGGTATTGCCGGTATTTTGGCTGCCGGTGTGGCCCCTGCGGTACACGCCCAGGCGTCGGTGCGCTGGCGCCTGGCTGCCAGCTTTCCCAAATCGCTGGACACCATTTTCGGCAGCGGCGAGAAATTCGCCAAAACCGTCAAAGAGCTGTCGGGCGGCAAGTTCGAGGTGTCGGTACACGCTGCCGGGGAGCTGATGCCCGCTTTCGGCGTGGTGGACGGCATCCAGAACGGCACGGTGGAAATGGCCCTGACGGCCCCTTACTACTTCACCGGCAAGGACTACGTCTTCGCCTTCGGCTGCGCCGTGCCCTTCGGCCTGACCGCCCGCCAGATGGACGCCTGGATGGAGCATGGCGGTGGCCGTCAGCTGATGGACGAGTTCTACGCCGAATACAACATCAAGAGCCAGAGCGCCGGCAACACCGGCACGCAAATGGGCGGCTGGTACCGCAAGGAAATCAAGTCGGTCAAGGACCTGCAGGGGCTGAAGATGCGCCTGGGCGGCGGCCTGTTCGGCGATGCCATGCACAAGCTGGGCGTCGTCTCGCAGAACATGCCCGTGGGCGAGGTCTATCAGGCGCTGGAAAAAGGCACGCTGGATGCGGTGGAGTTCGTCGGCCCCTATGACGACCAGAAGCTGGGCTTCTCCAAAGTCGCTCCCTACTACTACTACCCGGGCTGGTGGGAAGGCGGCGCAGAGCTGGAGTTCTTCATCAACACCAAGGCCTATGCGGCCCTGCCCAAGGAATACCAGGCGATGGTCGATGCGGCCTGCCAGGTCGCCGCACGCGACATGACTGCCAAGTACGATGCCATGAACCCCATCGCCCTGAAAAAGCTGGTGGCCGAGGGCACCAAGCTGCGTTCCTTCCCCAAGGATTTCATGGATGCCGGCTACAAAGCCTCGATGGAAGTATTTGCCGAGAACGAGGCCAAGTCGCCCATGTTCAAGAAAATCCACCAGCACATGCGCACCTTCCAGCGCGACCAGCTGCTGTGGGATCGCTACTCCGAATTCCGTTACAACAGCTACATGAGTTCGGTGAAACTGTAAACCGTATTCTTCTGGACAAGATTCTGTCGCCTGTGTGACAGAATTACCGGGGCCTGCCAGACCGTGTCAATACGGGAAAGCAGGCCCCTGTTTTTTTGTCGCAACTTTTTTGAAAAACATTCAAAACTTTTTTCACGGGAGTTGCGGGAAAAGCATTCAAAATGAAAAGGCTTCATTATTTTTTAGGAGACAAAGACCATGGATCGTCGCTCAATGCTGAAAAACGCCGGTGTTGCCGGTATTCTGGCCGCCGGGGCAGCCCCTGCCGTTCACGCACAAGCTGCCTTGCGCTGGCGCATTGCATCGAGCTTCCCGAAATCGCTCGACACCATTTACGGCGCTGCCGACGTGTTTGCCAATGCGGTCAAGCGCATGACCGGCGGCAAGTTCGACGTTACGGTTCACCAGGCGGGTGAATTGATGCCCGCTTTCAACGTGGTCGATGGCGTGCAAAGCGGCACCGTCGAAATCTGCCACACCGCCCCGTACTACTTCTTCGGCAAGAACGAAGTGTTCGCCATCGGCGGTGCGATTCCCTTCGGCATGAACTCGCGCCAGCTGACGGCCTGGATGCTGGAAGGCAACGGCGAAAAGCTGATGAACGAGTTCTATGCCAAGTACAACATCGTCGTCATGCCCGGCGGCAACACCGGCACGCAGATGGGCGGCTGGTTCCGCAAGGAAATCAAGAGCCTGGACGACCTGAAGGGCCTGAAATTCCGCGCCGGCGGCTTTGCCGGCAAGGTGCTGGAGCGCCTGGGCGTGGTGCCGCAGAACATTCCGGCCGGTGAAATTTACCAGTCGCTGGAAAAAGGCACGATTGATGCAGCCGAGTGGATTGGCCCTTACGACGATCTGAAGC
>JAHRXD010000189.1 GCA_019104825.1 Comamonas sp. | reverse complement strand
GGTCGGCCCCAGCAGGCCCAGCTCGCCCATCTCGCGGAAGATGGAGGTGTCGGTTTTCTCGTGGCGGAACATGTCCTGCACGCGCGGTGCCAGCTTGTCCTGGCAGTAGCTGCGGGCGGCATCGCGGATCAGGCGCTCGTCCTCGGTCAGTTGCTGGTCGAGGTGAAAGGGGTCGTTCCATTGAAAAGCGGTACGGGTGGTTTTCTGGAGCATGTCGGTATTTCCTTTTGGATATGAAAAAACAGGGGTATCAGGTGGCGCTGGCCTCGGCCCGCAGGCCCGTCCGGGGTGCCTGGGGGGCCGGGGTGGCCCGCTGGCCGCCGATGTTGAACTTCTGCGCAACCAGGCCCATGAGGACGATCACGGCGGCCAGGATGGAGGTGTAGGCCACCTCGGTGCGGTAGGTGCCTTCCCACACCATTACCACCAGCGCGGCGGGGATGGCGAAGATCACGGCATAGGTCAGCCAGGGGAACAGCCACATTTTGAACGTGATCGGCGTGTTGGCGGCGTCCAGCTTCTGGCGCATTTTGAGCTGGGAGATGGCGATGCACAGGTACACGTACATGGCGACGGTGCCGGTGGCCGACATCAGCACGTCGTAGATGTCCATTTTCTCGGTCGCGGTCAGGTAGATGGCGACGAAGGCGAACACGCTGGACACCAGCACGCCCACCCAGGGGCTGCCGCTGTTCTTGCCGGTGATCTGCATCACGCGGTGGGCATCGCCCCGGCGCGACAGCGAATACAACATGCGCGAGCAGGTGTAGAGGGCCGAGTTGAAGCAGCTACAGACGGAAGTCAGCACCACGAAATTGACGATGTGGCGGGCTTCCGGGATGCCCAGGCGCGTCAGCGTGACGGTGTAGGTGCCGTGCGTGGCCTGTTGCAGCAGCGGGTCGTCGTAGGGCACCAGGCAGACGGCGATGAAGATGGAGCCGACGTAGAACAGGATGATGCGCCACACCACGGATTTGGTGGTCTTGACGATTTCCTTGCTGGGGTTTTCCGATTCGGCAGCGGCCACCGTGACGATTTCCGCGCCGATGAAGGCGAACATCACCCCCAGCATGGCCGTCACCACCGCGCCGAAGCCGTTGGGCATGAAGCCCTCCTTGGTCAGGTGCGTGAAGCCGACGGCATCGGGCTGGCCCCAGGGCCACAGGTGGGTCAGGGCCAGCAGGCCGATGATCAGGAAGACGACGATGGCCGTGACCTTGATGAGCGCAAACCAGAATTCGAATTCACCGTAGTTCTTCACCTTCATCAGGTTCACCAGCACCAGCGCGACGGTGACGATCAGCATGTAGCCCCAGATCGGAATCATCGGGAACCAGTCGTGCAGGATCTTGCCCGCCACATAGGCTTCCCAGCCCATGAGCAGCGCCCAGAAGTACCAGTACAGCCAGCCGATGGTAAAGCCCGCCCAGCGGCCGATGGCCCGGTCGGCATAGGTCGAGAACGAGCCGGTATCGGGCTGCGCCACGGCCATTTCGCCCAGCATCCGCATGACCAGCACCACCACGATGCCGCCCGCGATATAGGCCAGGATGGCTGCCGGCCCAGCATTGGCGATCACCTTGCCGGAGCCGATGAACAGCGCTGCGCCGATCACGCCGGCGATCGAGATCATGGTGAGGTGGCGCGAGCGCAATCCGTTTTTCAGCGTGGTGCCGCTTCCTGTTGCACAGGCTTGTGTTGTCATGGTGTCTCCTCGTTTATTTTCGTAGGGGGGAAGCTCTGGGGGCTTCGATCAACGCTGGGTGCGGGCCTGCCCGTGGGCGAATGCACGGGGCCTTCCCCATTGCCGTATCCCTGCGCCGGGGGCCGCGCCCCCGGCAAGGCAGTGCGTCAGACCTGCTTGGCAGCGGCGATGCTGGCGGCCAGGATGTCCAGGCCCTCGTCCAGCAGCGCATCGCTGGCCGTCAGCGGCACCAGGATGCGCAGCACGTTGCCGTAGGTGCCGCAGGTCAGCAGGATCAGGCCGCGGCGGGCGGCTTCGGCGCTGACGGCCTTGGCCAGTTCGGGGGCGGGTTGCTGCATGTCGCCGTCCTTGCACAGCTCCACGGCCACCATCGCGCCCAGGCCGCGGATGTCGGCCAGCTCGGGGTGGGTTTCGGCCATCGCTTCAAGCTTGCCGACCATGCGCTGGCCCACGCTGCGCGAGCGCTCCAGCAGGTTGTCCTGCGCAAAGGTGTCCATCACGGCCAGGGCGGCCACGCAGGCGATGGGGTTGCCCGCATAGGTGCCGCCCAGGCCGCCGGGGGCCGGGGCGTCCATGATGTCGGCGCGGCCCGTGACGGCCGAGATCGGGAAGCCCCCCGCCATCGACTTGGCCAGGGTGATCATGTCCGGCACCACGCCGCTTTGTTCGATGGCGTACCAGGTGCCGGTGCGGCCCGCGCCGGTCTGCACCTCGTCCACGATCATCACGATGCCGTGCTGGTCGCACACCGCGCGGATGTGTTCCAGCAGCGCACGCGGCGCGGGGTTGAAGCCGCCTTCGCCCTGTACCGGCTCGATGATGATGGCCGCCACGCGGCTGGGTTCGATGTCGTTCTTGAAGATCTGTTCGATGGATTCGATAGCGTCCTCCACCGTCACCCCGCGCTTGGGATTGGGGAAGCGGGCGTGGAAGATTTCGCCGGGGAAGGGGCCGAAACCGGCCTTGTAGGGCACGACCTTGCCGGTCAGCGCCATCGTCAGCGAGGTGCGGCCATGGTAGGCGCCGCTGAAGGCAATCACGCCGCCGCGCCGGGTGTGGCAGCGGGCGATCTTGACGGCGTTTTCCACCGCCTCGGCACCGGTCGAGAGGAACACGGTCTTCTTGGCGAAGTTGCCGGGCGCCTTGTCGTTCAGCCGCTCGGCCAGCTCCACGTAGCTTTCGTAGGCCAGCACCTGAAAGCAGGTGTGGGTGAAGCGCTGCATCTGCGCCTGCACCGCTTCCATGATCTGCGGATGGCGGTGGCCGGTGTTCAGCACGGCAATGCCACCGGCAAAATCGATGTAGCGCTTGCCTTCCACGTCCCAGATTTCGGCGTTGTCGCCCCGGTCGATGAAAATCTGGTGGGTGTGGCCCACGCCGCGCGGAATGGCCGCTTCACGGCGGGCGTACAGGCTGGCGTTGGTGGTCTTGGTGGTGTCGAGCATGGCTT
>JAHRXD010000086.1 GCA_019104825.1 Comamonas sp. | reverse complement strand
CAAGCCCAACGACCTGGACGTGTACGAAGGCCGCTACGGCCTGGAAGACACCCGCCAGGCCATCCGCGAAGCGCGGCAGGCGGGCCTGACGCCGTTTTGCGTCACCATCGACGCCGATGCGCACGACTACCTGCCCCACCTGTTCGGCTCGCAAGGCTACGCGCTGGTGCATCGCCCGCAGGACTTGGTCGGCCGCCTGGCCGCCGCGTATGCGGGCCTGACACGTTAGAACCTGTTCACGCTCTTTTCCTGGTGCCCGTTGCCCCACCAAGGCGGCAGGTGCAAGGCGCAAACCGCAGACGCCCTGGTGGGGCGGCGAGGATTTGCAACGCCGCAGATGCTGTCTTGGCGGGGCAACCCTTGGGGCAAGGCAGCCAACCGCCGCACTCGTCGTTGCGCACCTTGACCAGGCCGCCAGCCTGGCCTGCGGCACGCGCCTAGATTGCGGCGGTTGGCTGCCTTGCGGGCACAATGAAAAGATCGTAAACACGTTCTTAAAACGGGGGCCGGTACAGAACGGCACGCGCCGCTCCAAAAAACAATGGCCGCATCAGCGGCCATTGCATCAGGTAAAAGCAGAGATTATTTCTTCTCGGGTGCCGGTTGCTTCTTGAACGGATGGTTGAACTGCGGCGGCACGCCCATGCGCACGTTGATGACCCACTGCTGGGCGATCGACAGGATGTTGTTGGTCAGCCAGTACAACACCAGACCGGCCGGGAACATGAAGAACATGAAGCTGAACATCAGCGGCATGATCCACATCATCTTGGCCTGCATGGGATCGGGCGGAACGGGGTTCAGCGCCGTTTGCAGCAGCGACGACAGGGTCATCAGGACGGGCAGGATGAACAGCGGGTCTTTGGCCGACAGGTCGGTAATCCACAGCATCCACGGCGCCTGGCGGATTTCCACGCTGGACAGCAGCACCCAGTACAGCGCGATGAACACCGGAATCTGCACCATGATCGGCAGGCAGCCGCCCAGGGGGTTGACCTTTTCCTCGCGGTAGATGCGCATCATCTCCTGCTGCATCTGCTGGGGCTTGTCCTTGAGGCGCTCGCGCAGCTCCTGGATGCGGGGGTTCAGCGCCTTCATCTTGGCCATGCTGGCGTAGGCCTTGGCGTTGAGCCAGTAGAAGGCGATTTTCAGCAGCAGCACCAGGCCGACGATTGACCAGCCCCAGTTGCCCAGCACGCTGTGGATTTTGTCCAGCAGCCAGTACAGGGGCTTGGACAGGATGGTGAACATGCCGTAGTCCTTGACCAGCTCCAGGCCGGGGGTCAGGGATTCCAGCGTTTTTTCCAGCTGTGGCCCGGCGAAGAAGCGGGCGTCCAGGGTCTTGCTCTGGCCCGGGGCGATCTGGCCCAGCGTGGTGATCATGCCGGCGGTGTAGAAGGTGTTGTCCACCTTGCGGGCGAAGTTCTCGCGCTCGATGCCCTGGCCCAACAGCCAGGCGCTGGCAAAGTAGTGCTGCACCATGGCGACATAGCCGTTGTCGGCTTTCTTCTCGAAGTCGGCCTTGCCCTTGTCCAGGTCTTTGAACTCCACCTTCTGGTACTTGCTGGCTTCGCTATAGAAGGCCGGGCCGGTGAAGGTCGAATAGAAGGCATTGCCCCCGTCGATGGGGCGGTTGTCGCGCAGCAGTTGCAGGTAGAGCTGGGGATTGATGCTCTGGCTGCCGGTGTTCACCACCTGGTGCTGCACGGCCACGTCATAGGCGCCGCGCTTGAAGGTCAGGGTCTTGACCAGTTGCACGCCGTCCATTGCGGGCGACTCCAGGCGCACGGTCAGGCTATCCTGGCCGTCCTGCAGCGTGCGCTCGCCGGGCTGCAACTGCATCACGGTCTTGTGCGTGGGGTAGCTGCCGCCGATCAGGCCGGTTTGCGCCAGGTAGCTGTGCGTGGGCGAGTCGTCGAGCAACACCACGGGCTGGCTGCGGTCGACATCGCCCTTGTACTTCAGCAGTTCGGTGCGCACCACGGTGCCGCCCTCGGTGTTCAGCGTCACGCGCAGCACGTCGGTGGTGATGACCACCTCTTCCCCGACGCTGGCGGGTGCGGGCGCATCGCCGGGCATCGTGCCTGCATCGGCCGTCGCAGCGGCGGCGGGAACGGCAGCCGCTGCGGGCTGGTCCGCCGCCGGTGCGGTGGCTACCGGGGCAGCCGGGAAGAAAGTGGCAGACTTGCCATTGTGGATTTGCCATTTATCCCAAAGCATGATGAGGGAGAAGGCAAACACCACCCACAGAACGGTGCGGCGAATATCGGTCATGAGGACTTCTTGGTAGAGGAAGAAGGAGCAGAAGGGTCGGTGGGCGTCACCAGACCGGTAAACCACCGGGGCGGCTGGTCGGGCACGGGGTCATGGCCGCCGGCACACCAGGGATGGCAGCGCAGCAGGCGATGCACGGTCATATAGCTGCCAGCGGCAGCGCCATGCTGCTGCAGCGCCTGCAGGCTGTAGGCCGAACAGGTCGGCTCGAACCGGCAGGACGAACCCAGCCAGGGACTGAGCAGCAGCCGGTAGCCCTTGACCAGGAGGATGAGCAGTTTCTGCATCATGCGCCGCTGCCTTCTGCTGTTGCGCTGGGCGGGGCCAGCTTGCGCACGGCATGGGCAAAGAGCTGTTGCAGCTCGCCACGGACGGCCTGGCGCAGCGGCTCGGAGCTGGCGCTGATGAAGTGCCGGGGGTCAAACGCCGAGCGCAGGCGCACGACGTAGGCGCCGTCCCGGGGCAGCCGGGCCGCAAAATCGTTGCCCACCGCGTAAATCTGGCGGCGCAGCAGGTGGCGGGTGACGGAGCGTTTGGCCCAGCGCTTGGGCACCAGCGGCCCCAGCCACGGCTGGGCTGCACCCCGGGCGCCGGGAACGGCAAACAGGGCCTGCGGCCCTTGCACAGCAGGCAAGGAGCCGGGCCCTGTCGGGGAAGCGCAGGCCGGTGCCGCTGCCGGAAGCACCAGGCGGTGCAACACGAAGTGCGGCGTACGGGCACACACCCCGGCGGCCATGACCGCCTGGAACTGCGCCCGGGTTTTCAGCCTTTGCATCATTGCCTGCCCCATGGCAAGCAGGAAAGGCATTGCCAGCAGCCTGCCAAACGCAACGCGTCGGCAGTCTTAGACGGCCAGGCGCTTGCGGCCCTTAGCGCGGCGAGCGTTGATGACGGCGCGGCCGCCCTTGGTTTTCATACGCACCAGGAAACCGTGGGTGCGGGCGCGGCGGATTTTGGAAGGTTGGTAGGTACGTTTCATGGTGGTGTTCCTTGAGGAGGTTCAGTGATTTGGTCGCATTCGCAACCCGATCCTGATCCGAGATTCTGGTTTGCGACGCGCAAGGTCTATTGCCCTGAACGTTCAGGGAAACCCGTAATTATCACAGTCTTGAGAGGAGCTTGCAATGCCCCTGCAAATTTCGTCCACAATAGCGCCCCTGGTCTTTGTCCATCAACGGGCCTGGCGGCATGTGGATAACCATTTGAAAAGCTACAATCGGCCGCCTCTACCGCCCATTCCTATCCACACCATTTGCGCATCCCCATGACCGAGGACTCCCTCCACAACGCAGGCCAGGGACTGTGGCTGGCCTGCGTCGAGCAGCTCAGCCAGGACTTGCCCGAGCAGCAGTACAACACCTGGATCAAGCCCTTGACGGCCAGCGTCAACGAGGATTTCACCAAGGTGACGGTGTTCGCCCCGAACCGCTTCAAACTGGACTGGATCCGCACCCAGTACGCCGGGCGCATCGTCGCCCTGCTCGAAGCCCTGTGCGGGCACAGCGTGACGCTGGAACTGGCCGTGGCCCAGCGCGAAGCCGTGGCCCGCACCTATGTGCGCCCCCAGCCCGTGGCCTCGGCGGCCCCTGCGGCAGCCGCTGCACCGGGGACGGCCGCCGCAGCGGCAGAGCCGGAAGCCAGCCCGGCGCAGCAGCCGGTGTTCCGCTCGCGCCTGAATCCGGCCCTGACGTTCGAGACGCTGGTCGAAGGCACGGCCAACCGCATGGCCCGCGCCGCCGCGCTGCACGTGGCCGGTGCGCCGGGACAGCTTTACAACCCGCTGTTCATCTACGGCGGCGTCGGCCTGGGCAAGACCCACCTGGTACACGCTGTGGGTAACAAGTTGCTGGAGGACAAACCGGACGCCAAGGTACTTTATATCCACGCCGAGCAATTCGTCTCGGACGTGGTCAAGGCCTACCAGCGCAAGACCTTCGACGAGTTCAAGCACCATTACCACTCGCTCGATCTGCTGCTGATTGACGACGTGCAGTTCTTTGCCAACAAGGACCGCACGCAAGAGGAGTTTTTCAACGCCTTCGAGGCGCTGCTGGCGAAAAAAAGCCACATCGTCATGACCAGCGACACCTACCCCAAGGGGCTGGCGGACATTCACGAGCGCCTGGTGTCGCGCTTCGATTCCGGGCTGACGGTGGCGATCGAGCCGCCCGAGCTGGAAATGCGCGTCGCCATCCTGATCAACAAGGCACGGGCCGAGGGCGCGGAAATGCCCGAGGAAGTGGCTTTCTTCGTGGCGAAAAACGTGCGCTCCAACGTGCGCGAGCTGGAAGGGGCGCTGCGCAAAATCCTGGCCTATTCGCGCTTCAACCAGAAGGAAGTGTCGATTCAACTGGCCCGCGAGGCGCTGCGCGACCTGCTCAGTATCCAG
>JAHRXD010000063.1 GCA_019104825.1 Comamonas sp. | reverse complement strand
ACCGAGGACAGCCCGCGTGCCATGCTGATGGAGCAGCTCTACGCCACCATGTTCAGCGCTGCGCCGTACCGCCGCCCCGTCGTCGGCTGGATGAGCGACCTGCACTCCATGCACCCGGATGACGCCCGCAGCTTCTACCGCGACTGGTATGCGCCGAACAACGCTGCGCTGGTGGTGGCCGGTGATGTCGATCCCCTCCAGGTCAAGGCCTGGGCGCAGCAGTATTACGGCCCCATGCCCGCCCGCGCCCTGCCCGAGCGCAAGCCGCGCACCGAGCCGCCGCAACTGGGCATCAAGCGCATCAGCGTCAAGCAGCCTGCCGAGCAGGCCTATGTCGCCCTGGCCTGGAAGGTGCCCGCCTTGCGCCAGGTGACGGACATGGAGGCGCAGGACAAGGACGCCCTGGCGCTGCTGGTGCTGTCGGCGGTGCTGGATGGCTACGACGGCGCCCGGCTGGAACGCCACCTGGTGCAGACCCGGCTGGCCGACAGTGCCGGCAGCGGCGCCGACGTGTTTGGTCGGGGGCCGGCGGTGTTCCTGCTGATGGGCGCTCCGGCCAAAGGCCAGACCAGCGCGGCCCTGGAAGCCGGTTTGCGTGGGGAGATCGAGCGCATTGCCCGCGAAGGCATCGATGCCGCCGAATTGCAGCGCGTGAAAACCCAGTGGCAGGCCAGCCAGGTGTATGCCCGCGATTCCGTCATGGGCCAGGCGCAGAGCCTGGGGCATAACTGGGTGGTCGGCCTGCCGGTGGATGCCGATGTCAAGCTGTTGCAGCAGGTGCAGGGCATCACCTCTGCCGACGTGCAATCGGTGGCCCGGCGCTACTTTGGCGACGACAACCTGACCGTGGCCACCCTGGTGCCCCAGCCCCGGGCACAGGCCGCCAACACTTCGGCGCCATCCTCGACGCGACCTTCGACACAATCGGCAAAGGAAGAAAAATAATGAAAAAAATAGCACTTCGCGCAGGTTTGGTAAGCGCTATCGCCACTTTTTA
This sequence comes from Comamonas sp., assembly GCA_019104825.1. Classification (GTDB taxonomy): domain Bacteria; phylum Pseudomonadota; class Gammaproteobacteria; order Burkholderiales; family Burkholderiaceae_C; genus Comamonas; species Comamonas nitrativorans. Next base: position 1,707 of record JAHRXD010000063.1, on the reverse strand, counting down.
TCTGAATTCTGCCTGGGCCATTCTGCCCATCGAACACTGGCAGCAGCCCAGCGGCGCCCAGGTCTGGCTGGTCACCAGCCCGGGCATCCCCATGGTCGATGTGCAATTGCAATTCGACGGCGGCAGCCGCCGCGATCCGGCTGGTCAGGAAGGGCTGGCGAATGCCGTGGCGCTGATGGCCGGCAAGGGCGTGCAGGCCGGCCCGGGGGAAAAAGCCCTGGACGAGAACGCCCTGGGCCAGGCCTGGGCCGACCTGGGCGCGGGCCTGAGTGCCGGTGCGGGCAACGACGGCTTCAGCTACAGCCTGCGCAGCCTGACCCAGCCCGACCTGCTGGCGCAGGCCGCCACTCTGGCCAGCCGCCAGATCGCCCAGCCGCTGTGGAATGCCAAGGTGTGGCAGCGCGAGCGCCAGCGCTGGTCTGCCGCCCTGGCCGAGTCCGACACCCGCCCCGGCACCGTGACCGGCAAGGCCTTTGCCCAGGCCGTGTACGGCGGCCATCCCTATGGCCGCTTCACCACCGCGCAGACGCTGGCCAAGGTGGATATTGCGGCCATGCAGGCCTTCCATCGCCAGACGGTGCTGCCATGCCGCGCCAAGGTCAGCGTGGTCGGGGCGCTGGACAAGGCGCAGGCCGATGCCCTGGTCACGCAACTGTTGCAGCGCCTGCCCCGGCCCGATGTCTGCCCGGCCCTGCCTGCCGTGGGCGAAGTACCGGAACTGGCCGAGGCGCAGGACATCCGCATTCCCTTTGCTGCCGCCCAGGCGCAAATCATCCTGGGCCAGCCCGGCATCCGGCGCAGCGACCCGGACTTTTTCGCCCTGATGCTGGGCGACCACATCCTGGGCGGGGGCGGCTTTACCTCGCGCCTGATGGAAGAAGTGCGGGAAAAGCGCGGCCTGACCTACGGCATCTCCAGCAGTATGGCCCCGGGCCTGCACGCCGGGGCCTTCACCATCGGCCTGAAAACCCGCCCCGATCAGGCCGAGCAGGCGCTGGCCATCACCCGCCAGGTGCTGGCCGACTTCGTTGCCAACGGCCCGACCGAAGCCGAATTGCAAGCCGCCAAGGACAACCTGATCGGCGGCTTCGCCCTACGCCTGGACAGCAACCGCAAGCTGCTGGGCAACGTGGCCAACATCGCCTGGAACGGCCTGCCGCTGGACTACCTGGAGCATTGGACGGACCGGCTGCAGGCCGTGACCGTGGCCGACGTGCGGGCTGCCTTGCAGCGCCACTGGCAGCCCGACCGGCTGGTCACCGTCGTTCTGGGCGCACAAACTGCGGAGCAACAGCCATGAGCCGCAACCGCGTCCGTACCCTGGAAGAAGCCCTGGCCATGGAGGCCCGCTTCAAGAAAATTCAAGAGCGCCAACTGGCCAATATTGCTAATGTCAAGGCATTAAAGAGTGCCAAAAACACCAACCAGACAGCGCGAGGTGCTAGCAAAGGCGGAGCGGGCGAGGTGCGCATCATCGGCGGCCAGTGGCGGCGCAGCAAGTTGGGTGTGGCCCAGCGCCCCGGCCTGCGCCCCACGCCCGACCGCGTGCGCGAAACCCTGTTCAACTGGCTGGGCCAGGATTTGACCGGCTGGCGCTGCCTGGATGCCTTTGCCGGTACCGGCGCCCTGGGCTTCGAGGCCGCTTCGCGTGGTGCCCAGCAGGTGCGGCTGGTGGAGCAGGATGCGGGCCTGGCGCAGCAGTTGGAG
>JAHRXD010000258.1 GCA_019104825.1 Comamonas sp. | reverse complement strand
ACTCCGTCGTCTCCCCGTCCCAGCGTTTTGCAACTGGCCCTGAAGGAAAAGGGCGCGTTGTACGCGGCGTACATTTCCCTGTTTGCCGAAGGCGGCATCTTTGTGGCCACCAACCGGGAGTTTCGCCTGGGCGATGACGTGTACGTGCTGCTGACCCTGCCCGACGACGCCCAGCGCTACCCGATTGCCGGCAAGGTCGGCTGGGTCACGCCCGCTGGCGCCGGCCACCGCGCCCAGGGCATCGGGGTGCGCTTTCCGGCCGAGCCCAAGAGCGAGGAACTGAAGGCCAAGATCGAAACCGTCCTCGGCTCCTGGCTGGGTTCCGACCGGCCCACGCAGACGATCTGACGCGCCGCTCCCCTGTCCGCACCAACTTCTCCCTGGCAGCCCCTGTGCGGGCTGCATCCATTGCATGTTTACCGATTCGCATTGCCACTTGAATTTTCCGGAGCTGCAGGGCCAGTTACCGGCCGTCCTGCACGCCATGGCGCAGGCCCAGGTTACCCGCGCCCTGTGCATTTCCTGCACGATGGAAGACTTTCCCCAGGTGCATGCGCTGGCGCTGGCGCATCCGCACCTGTGGGCCACGGTGGGCGTTCACCCGGATACCGAAGGGCTGCACGAGCCGGATGTCGATGAGCTGGTGGCCGCCGCCGCCCTGCCGCGCGTGGTCGGCATTGGGGAGACGGGGCTGGACTACTACGGCATGGAAGACCGCAAGGGCGGGCGCAGCATTGCCGACCTGGACTGGCAGCGCCAGCGCTTTCGCACTCACATCCGCGCGGCCCGGCGCTGCGCCAAGCCCCTGGTCATCCACACCCGCGCAGCGGCGGACGATACGCTGGCCATCCTGCGCGAGGAGGGCGAAGACGGCAGCGCGGGCAGCGCCGGCGGCGTGTTTCACTGCTTTACCGAGAGCCTGACCACGGCCAAGGCGGCGCTGGATCTGGGGTTTTTCATCTCCTTTTCCGGCATCGTCACCTTCAAGAACGCGCAGGACTTGCGCGACATTGCCGCCTATGTGCCGCTGGATCGCCTGCTGATCGAAACCGACAGCCCCTATCTGGCCCCCGTGCCCTACCGGGGCAAGCTCAACACCCCGGCCTACGTCCCGCACGTGGCGCACTGCCTGGCGCAGGTGCGCGGTATGGCCGTGGAGGAGGTGGCGCAGCTGACCAGCGCCAACTTCGACCGGCTCTTTACCGGGGTGACAGCGCCATGATGCGCCGCCGCCCAACCGTGCGCCTGCTCCTGCGCCCGATCCTGGGCATGGCGGCTGCGGCGCTGCTGGCCGGGGCGGCGCTGCCGGCTGCGGCCGATGCGCTGGAGGATTTCCGCACCGCCATCGTGCGGGACAACGACCGCGCCATCGTCAATCTGCTGCTGCGCGGCATGGATGCCAATACGGTCGATGCCCAGGGCCAGCCCGCGCTGGTCAGGGCGCTGCGCCTGGAATCCTGGCGGGCCGCCGACGCCCTGCTGCTGGCGCCGGGCCTGAACGTCGATGCCGCCAATCCCCAGGGCGAGACGGCACTGATGCTGGCGTGCAACAAAGGTCGGCTGGACTTCGTGCAGCGCCTGTTGGCCAAGGGGGCCGCCGTCAATCGCCCCGGCTGGACGCCGCTGCACTACGCCGCCAGCGCCGACCACCCGGACAGCGTGGCCATTGCCCGCCTGCTGGTGCAGGAGCATTACGCCTATATCGACGCCGCCTCGCCCAACGGCAGCACGCCGCTGATGCTGGCCGCGCAATACGGCTCGCAGGCCATGGTCGAGCTGCTGCTGGAAGAAGGGGCGGACGTGCAATTGCGCAACCAGTTGGGCCTGAACGCCATCGACTTCGCCCAGCGCTCGCAGCGCGGCTATCTGGCCGACATCCTGCAGGCCGGGCTGCGCAGCCAGCGGCGCACGCCGCCTGCGTGGTAGGGTGGCCCGGGTAAATATTCAAAAAGAGAGCTTCTTCCGCTGATCAATCAACGATTTCAGATTATTTAATGCCTGAAATCTTTATGAACAAAGCGGAAGCAGCTCTTTTTATTGATGCCCTTCCTGCCCGCTGTACGCCTGCAGGCGGGCGTACAGGCCATCGAGCGCCAGCAACTGGGCGTGCGAGCCCTGTTCGACGATGCGGCCCTGTTGCATCACCACCACGCGGTCGGCATGTTCGATGGTCGAGAGGCGGTGGGCGATCACCAGCGTCGTGCGCCCCTGCATCAGCCGTTGCAGGGCCTGCTGCACCAGGCGCTCGGATTCGGTGTCCAGCGCGGAAGTGGCCTCGTCCAGAATCAGCATCGGCGCGTCCTTGTACAGGGCGCGGGCAATCGCCAGGCGCTGGCGCTGCCCGCCCGAGAGCTGGCTGGCGTTGTGCCCCAGCGGGGTGTGGATGCCCTGGGGCAGGCTGCGCACGTGTTCGGTCAGGTTGGCCGCTTCCAGGCAGTGCCAGACGCGGGCCTCGTCCACGGCGCCGCTGCCCAGGGCCACGTTGGCAGCCACGGTGTCGTTGAACATCACCACGTCCTGGCTGACCATGGCAAATTGCTGGCGCAGGTACGCCAGATCCCATTCGGGCAGGGGCACGCCGTCGATCAGTATCTGCCCGCTGCCGGGTTGCAGGAAGCGCGGCAGCAAGTTCACCAGCGTCGTCTTGCCCGCCCCCGAGGGGCCGACCAGCGCCACCACTTCGCCGGGGTGTACGTCCAGGTCGATCTGCTGCAAGGCCGGGGCCAAGTCTTGGCCAAACGAAACGCCCACCTGTTGCAGCGCGATATGCCCGCGTACCGGCGCGGGCCGGGCGCCGCCGCCGCTTTCGGCCAGGCTGCCTTCCAGCAGCGCCAGCCCGCGCTCCAGGGCGGCAATGCCCCGGGTCATGGGCTTGGCCACGTCGGCCACCCGGCGCAGCGGGGCGATCAGCATCAGCATGGCGCTGATGAAGGCCACGAAGCTGCCTACCGACACCTGCCCGCCGATGGCCGCGTCGCCCCCCTGGCGGCTTTGCCACAGGGCGATGCAGATCACCGCTGACAGCGCCATCGCCGCCATGAGCTGGGTGGCCGGCGTCATGGCCGAGGAGGCAATCGTCGATTTGATGTTCAGGCTGCGCAACTGGCGGCTCAGATCGCTAAAGCGCTGGTTCTGCGCCGCCTGCGCCCCATGCAGGCGCACGACGCGGTGCGCCAGCACGTTTTCCTCGACCACATAGGCCAGGGCGTCGGTAGCCTCCTGGCTGGTCTTGGTGATGCGGTACAGCCGTTTGGAGAGGGTTTTCATGATCCAGGCCACGCCCGGCACGATCACGGCCACGGCCATGGTCAGCTGCCAGTTGAGGTACAGCAGATAGATCAGCAGGGCCACCAGGGTGAAGCCGTCACGCGAAATCACCAGGAAGGCCTGCACCAGCTGGGTGGCGCCGGTCTGCACCTCGTAGACCACGGTGTTGGACAGGGCACTGGCCGAATGGCGCGAGAACAATCCCATCTGCGCCTGCTGCACCCGCTCGAACAGGTCTTTGCGCAGCACCAGCATGCCATCGTTGGCCACCCGCGCCAGGGCGTACTGGCCGATGAACTGGGCCACGCCGCGCACCAGGAACAGGCCGATGATGAACAGCGGCACCAGCCACAGGTTCAGGTCGCCCTGGGTGAAGCCGTTGTCCAGCAGCGGCTTGAGCAGGGCCGGAATCAATGGCTCGGTGGCCGCACCGACCAGGGTGGCCAGCGCCGCCCCGGCCCAGGTTCCGCGCAGCCCGGTCCAGAAATACGGGGCGACCCGGCGCAGGCGCTGGCGCAAGGGCATGGATTGCACGCCGCTCAGGGCATGGTTGGGTAGAGAGTGGGAGGCATCAGGCATGGCGGGCGATTCTACGTGGCGCCCCCTGGTTTCCCGGCAAGCCGGATGCCGTTGGATACGGGTTCACCCTGGGAGACTTGGCACAAAAGCGGCCAAGACTGTGTACCATTGCCGCTGGTTGAAGAACGTGCTGACGCTTCTTTTTTCCTGGCGGCCTTTCATGACAACGCATTCCTTCTCTCCCGTGTTCTCTCCAAATACTCTTTCCAGCAGCGGCGCGGCCACCTCGCGGCGCAGTCTCTTAGCTTTGCTGGCAGCGGCCCCTGCGGCGCCGGCCCTGGCGCAGTTCCGGGTGGAAATCGCCGGCGTCGGCCTGCGCCAGATTCCCATTGCCCTGCCCGCCCTGCGCGGCGAAGGCGCCGCGCCCCAGAAAATCGCCCAGATCGTCCAGGCCGACCTGGAGCGCAGCGGCCTGTTCCGGGGCGTCGAGGCGCAGGACGCGCAACTGGACGAAAACTCCGTGCCCGACATGGCCCAGTGGCGCCAGCGCAGTGCCGATGCCCTGTCCTGCGGCAGCATCACCCGGCTGGCCGATGGCCGTTTCGACGTGCGCTTTCGCCTGTGGGACGTGGTCAAGGCGCAAGACCTGGGCGGCCAGGGCTTTGTCGTCGTGCAGGGCGATCTGCGCCTGGTTGCGCACCGCATTGCCGACTTCATCTACGAAAAGCTGACCGGCGAGCGCGGCGTGTTCTCCACCCGCATTGCCTACGTCACCAAGGCCGGCGGGCGCTACGTGCTGTGGGTGGCCGATGCCGACGGGGAGAACGCCCAGTCGGCCCTGGCCAGCACCGAACCCATCATCTCCCCCGCCTGGTCGCCCAACGGCACGCAACTGGCCTACGTTTCGTTCGAGTCGCGCAAGCCCGTGGTGTACGTGCATGACGTGGCCAGCGGCCAGCGGCGCGTGGTGGCCAATTTCCGTGGCTCCAACAGCGCCCCGGCCTGGTCGCCCGACGGCAGCCAGCTGGCCGTCACCTTGAGCCGCGACGGCCTCTCGCAGATCTACCTCATCAGCGCCGAAGGCGGCCAGCCCCGGCGTCTGATGCAAAGCAGCGGCATCGATACCGAGCCGGTTTTTGCCCCCGATGGGCAAAGCCTGTATTTCGTCAGCGACCGGGGCGGTGCGCCGCAGATTTACAAGGTCGGCCTGGGTGGGGGCGGTGCCCAGCGCATCACCTTCAGCGGCGGTTACAACATCTCACCCAGCATTAGCCCCGATGGCAAGTGGCTGGCCTATATTTCCCGGGTGGGCGGCGCCTTCAAGCTCCATGTCATGGATATGGGCACGGGCGATGTCACCGCCCTGACGGAAACCGCCGATGACGAGAGCCCCAGCTTTGCCCCCAATAGCCGCCTGCTGGTCTATGCCACCCGCCAAGGCGGCGGCGAAGCCCTGATGACCACCACCCTGGACGGGAAAATCAAGGCCCGCCTGGCCGGCAAGGGCGGCGATTTGCGGGAACCGGCCTGGGGCCCATTCCAGAAATATTGAACCAGTAAACCTTTTCTTCACTTGCACGTTTCTTGAAAGCCTAGGATTTTCTAGGGTAGGAGAATTTTTCATGCTCACTTTTAAACGTATCGCTTTCATCGCCGCAGCCGCAGCCGTCATGGCCGGTTGCAGCTCGGGTGTCAAGCTCAATGACGCTTCGGTGGAAGACCGCAACGCCAACAACGCCACCAGCGGTGTGGCCGGTGTAGACCTGACCGGCAGCGACATCGGCGCCGATGGCGGCCCGCGCAACGTTGGCCGCGTGGTGTACTTCGACTTTGACAGCTACGTGGTCAAGCCCGAAGCACAGGGTCTGGTGGATGCCAACGCCCGCTTCCTGAAGGCCGATGCCAGCCGCAAGGTCGTGGTTGAAGGCCACACCGACGAACGCGGTGGCCGCGAATACAACCTGGCCCTGGGTCAGAAACGTGCCGAAGCCGTGCGCCGTTCGCTGAACCTGCTGGGCGTGCAGGACAGCCAGGTCGAAGCCGTCAGCTTCGGCAAGGAAAAGCCCGCTGCTGAAGGTGCCAACGAAGCCGCTTACGCACAAAACCGTCGCGCCGAACTGTCCTACCGCCGTTAATCTTTTTCCAAGAGATGCAGATATTCCACTCCCCAGTCCGCCATATCGTCCGTGCCAGCGCGGTGCTGGGCATCAGCCTTGCCTGCCTGCCCAGTGCCCATGCCTTGTTTGAAGATGCCGAAGCGCGGCGTGCCATCCTGGAATTGCGTCAGCGTTTCGACGCCAGCGCCCAGGAAAACGCCCAGATGCGCCGCAGCTTGCTCGACTTGCAGGCCCAGATTGAAACCTTGCGTTCCGATCTGGCCAGCCTGCGCGGTCAGAACGAGCAGCTGGCCCGCGAGGCCTCCGAAATCCAGCGCACGCAAAACGATCTGGTGCAGGGAGTGGATGAGCGCCTGAGCCGGTTCGAGCCCGCCGAGGTGCAGGTCGATGGCCTGCGCTTCATCGCCCAGCCGCAGGAGCGCAACGATTTCGAGGTGGCGCTGGAGCAATTCCGGGCCGGGGACTTTGCCACGGCACGCAAATCCTTCGCAGCCTTCATCAACACCTACAAGCAAAGCGGTTACATCCCTTCAGCGCGTTTCTGGCTGGCCAATACCCAGTACGCCGCGCGGGACTACAAGAACGCGGTGCTGAACTACCGGGCCGTGGTCAATGCCGGGCCGCAGCACGAGCGTGCGGCCGAAGCCGCCCTGTCGCTGGCCAATTGCCAGATCGAGCTGAAGGACACCAAGGCGGCCCGTCAGGTGCTGCAGGCACTGCTGCGGGACTATCCTGGTTCCGAGGCTGCCGCTACCGGCAAGCAACTGCTCGATAGCTTGAAATAACGCCGCATGTCTGCGCAACCCCCTGCCATCGCCGACCCTGTCGGCGATGCTTTTTTCCCCGATCAGAATTTTTCCGATGCCGACCTGGAGCGCCGTTTCGGTGGTTTGCAGCGCTTGTATGGCGTGGATGGCGCGGCCCGGATTCGGGCCGCGCATGTCGTTGTCGTCGGCATTGGCGGCGTGGGCTCCTGGGCCGCCGAGGCCCTGGCCCGCAGCGGTGTGGCCCGCCTGACCCTGGTCGATCTGGACCACATCGCCGAATCGAACATCAACCGGCAGATTCATGCCCTGACCGCCACGGTCGGGCAGGCCAAGGTTCTGGCCATGCAGGAGCGCATTGCGCAAATCCATCCGGCGTGCCAGGTGACGGTGGTCGATGACTTCGTGACGCCCCAGAACTGGCCCGGTGTGCTGGCCGGCCCGGTCGATGCCGTGATCGACGCCTGCGACCAGGTCAGCGCCAAACAGGCCATGGCGCAGTGGGCGCGACAGACGCGCCAGTGCTTCATCACCGTCGGGGCGGCAGGCGGCAAGCGGCTGGCGCACAAGGTGGATATCGACGATCTGGCCCACACCACCCACGACCCCCTGCTGGCGCAACTGCGCTATCGGCTGCGCAAACACCATGGCGCGGCGCGGGACGGCAAGAAAATCGGCATCCCCTGCGTTTTCAGCCGCGAGGCGGTGGCCCCGCCCGATGCGTCCTGCCAACTGGCGCAGGGCACCGATGGCAGCCTCAACTGCCATGGCTACGGCTCGGTGGTGGCCGTGACGGCCACCTTTGGTCAATGTGCGGCAGGATGGGTGCTGGATCAGCTGGCCCGGCAGGCTAAAAAAGCCTAGTTTTTTCTGGAGCGCAAAAAATTACTGCTAGAATCGTGGTCTTCGCTGATTGCGGTTTTCCGTAATCAGCATGGGTCTTTAGCTCAGTCGGTAGAGCAGCGGACTTTTAATCCGTTGGTCGTGGGTTCGAATCCCACAGGACCCACCATTTCTCTTTCTGTCGCTCGAACCTCTGGTTCGGTGAGCGCGGGTCTTTAGCTCAGCTGGTAGAGCAGCGGACTCTTAATCCGTTGGTCGAGGGTTCGAATCCCTCAGGACCCACCACTCTCTTTTTGTCTTCTGTCGCGCGAACTTCGGTTCGTCTGGCGCGGGTCTTTAGCTCAGTCGGTAGAGCAGCGGACTTTTAATCCGTTGGTCGTGGGTTCGAATCCCACAGGACCCACCATTTTTCTTGTTGTCGCTCGGACTTCGGTTCGGTTGGCACGGGTCTTTAGCTCAGTCGGTAGAGCAGCGGACTCTTAATCCGTTGGTCGAGGGTTCGACCCCCTCAGGACCCACCAGAACAGATAACCCGCTACAGCTTTCCAGTTGTAGCGGGTTTTTCTTTTCAGAACGTAAACACGTTCTTAGATCAGCGCTGCTCAACAGCCGGGCTGGACGCCCAGTTTGCGCAAGATGCCCTCCAGCAGACACCATTTCGTCAAGCCGCTTTGCAGCAGGTTGGCGCCGACGAATGCAGTGAATGCCAGGAACCATTGGCTGACGAAGACCGGGCTGCCGGGAATGCCCAGGGCCAGGGATGCGAGGATGAAAATGCCGGCCAGCAGGCGGACGAGTTGCCAGGAGGTCATGGTGGTGTGCCTTTCCAGAGTGGTTGAAAAATCAAGAGAAAAGTGGCTTTAACCCTTATGGGGTAAGCGCTAGAAGCTATTGGTTTTGGTTGTCGGGCTGGCTTGCCGTCAGGTTTTGGTTAGCCTGCTGCAAGGCGCTCTCATCCAGTTGGCCGGCCAACTGGGCCAATTGCAGTTGTGCTACCAGCAGGCTGCTGCGGGCCTGGGCCAGCGCCAGGGTGGTGGCGGCATGGTCGTTGTCGGCGTGCAGCACGTCCAGCACGGTGCGGTCGCCTGCCGTCTGGCCGGTGCGCGTGGCGTCCTGGCGGGCGGCGCTGGCGTGCAAGGCGGCTTCCAGGGCACGCACCTGCTGCACGCCGGTTTGCTCGCCCAGCCAGGCAGCATGGACTTGCCGGGCCACTTCGGCCTGGGTGGCTTCCAGCTGGGCCTGGGCGGCCAGCCATTGAGCCTGGGTTTCTTCGGCCTTGGCCGAGCGGTAGCCGCCGGTGTAGAGCGGCACGGTGAGCTGCACGCCGATCAGCGCCTGGGTGTCTTTGTTGCGGGCATGGCGACCAAAATCGCCCCGGCCCGACAGGCGCTGCTGCTGCGCCTGGGCGACCAGATCGAGTTTGGGCGCTGCGCTGGCGCGGTGCTTGCCGGCCTCGGCCTGTGCGGCATCCACCGCGCGTTGTTGCAGGCGGATATGGAAGTTGTATGCCGCCGCACGCTCCTGCCACAGTTCCAGCGCCTGGCCCAGGGGGGCGATGGCGGTCGGCAGGTGCGGGGCCAGAGTTTCCGCCGGCAGGCCGGTAGTGTCGTGCAGCTGGCGGCGCTGCACTTCCAGCGTTGCTTGCGCTGCCAGACGCCGGGCCTGCAACTGCGCCTGCTGGGCGCGGGTTTCGTGGACGGCGGTGATGGGGGCGGCACCCAGGTCGAAGCGCTCCTGCGCTTCGGCAAAGGCCTGATCGACGGCGGCCAGTTGCTGGTCGAGGACGCGCAACGCCTCCTGCGCCACGGCCAGATCGAGGTAGTGCCGGGCCGTGCGCAGCATGGCCGCTTGCTGGGCGGCTTGCCATTGCAGATCGCCCATGTCGGCGCTGGCGTTCAGTTGCTGCTGCTGGGCCCGGCGCTCCGGGTTGAAGAGCGGCTGGCTGGCCTGCAGTGCCACCTGGGTGGCGTTGCCGTGGGTGACCGAGGTGCCGAAGTCCACTCCGTTGCTGGTGCCCATGCCGGGTGCGGTGAACTGCGCCCCCTGCATCTGCGTTTCGCCATAGCCGCGCCCGGCGCTGGCCGTCAGGCCGATGCTGGGCCGCCACAGCGCCTTGGCCTGCTGGCGCTGCGGCTGTGCGCTGCCGTGCGCGGCCCGGGCGGCGAGCAGTTGGGGGTCGTGGGCCTGCGCGGCCTGCCAGGCTTGCAGCAAATCGGTGGCCTGGGCGGGCAGGGCCGTGAGCAGGACGCAGGCCAGGGCCGCTATCGCCAGGGGGCTGAATTTTGAATGAAATTGGCCTTTAGCCATTGATGTGTCTGCGGTAATAGCTCTTTTAATCATAGTCATGCGGCCTCTCCTTGGATGCTGGCCTGAGCTGCCGGGCCGCGCACCACGTCCAGGCGGTGGCGGTAGGCGATGTAGTACAGCAGGGGGATGACGACCAGCGTCAGTACCGTGGAGACGGCGATGCCGAAGATCAGCGAAATCGCCAGCCCGTTGAAAATCGGGTCGTCCAGGATGAAAAACGCCCCCAGCATGGCGGCCAGTCCGGTCAGCAGAATGGGCTGGGCGCGGGTGATGGCCGATTGCACGATGGCCTGCTTGAAGTCCTGCCCGGCTTGTACCTGTAGGCGGATGAAGTCCACCAGCAGGATGGAGTTGCGCACAATGATGCCGGCCAGCGCAATCATGCCGATCATGCTGGTTGCGGTGTATTGCGCCCCCAGCAGGGCATGGCCGGGCATGACGCCGATGATGGTCAGCGGGATGGGCGCCATGATGATCAGCGGCGTGAGGTAGCTGCCAAACTGCGCCACCACCAGCAGGTAGATCAGGACCAGGCCCACGGCATAGGCGGCGCCCATGTCGCGGAACGTCTCGTAGGTGATCTGCCACTCGCCATCCCACTTGATGGCGTAGCCCCGGTAAGGGTCGCCGGGCTGGCGGATGAAGTATTCCTCCAGCGTGCCGCCATCGGGCGCAACGATGTCGGCAATCGCACTGCGGGCGGCAAACATGCCGTACAGCGGGCTATCGACCTTGCCGGCCATGTCGGCCACCACCAGATTCATGGGCAGCAAATCCTTGTGGTAGATGGGTTGCTCGCGCAGGGTGTCGGTCAGTGTGACCAGTTCCCGGATGGCCACGGTACGGCCATCGGCGGTGCGCACGGGCAGTTGCAGCAGGGCCTGCAGGTCGCCGTGGCGCTCCTGCGGCAGTTGCAGCAGCACGGGAGTGGGGTATTTGCTGCCCGCATCACGCAGCCAGGTGGCGGCTTCGCCGGCCAGGGCGGCGTGCAGGGCGCTGACGATGGCTGCCTGCGGCACGCCCATCAGCGCGGCCTTGCGCTGGTCGACCAGCACCAGCTGGCGCGGCGCGGCGGTGATCGAGGAATCGTCCAGATCGACGATGCCCCGGGTTTTTGCCAGCGCGGCCCGCACGGCCAGCGCCATCTGGCGGCGGCCTTCGGCGTCCGGCCCGTAGATTTCCGCCACGATGGGCGAGAGAACGGGCGGGCCGGGCGGCACTTCCACCACTTTCACATTCGCGCCCAGCTTGGCGCCGATGGCTTGCAGCGCCGGGCGCTCGCGCATGGCGATGGCGTGGCTTTGGTCCTTGCGGTCGTGTTTGTCCTTCAGGTTCACCTGGATGTCGCCCACCTCGCCGCCGCTGCGCAGGTCGTACTGGCGCACCAGACCGTTGAAGTTGATCGGCCCGGCGGTGCCCGCGTAGGCCTGGTAGTCGGTCACTTCGGGCACGGTGGCCAGGTGGGCGGCCAGTTCGTGCAGCGCGGCTGCCGTGGCCTCGGGCGGGGTGCCCGCCGGCATATCGACGATGACCTGGAACTCGGATTTGTTGTCGAAGGGCAGCATCTTCAACTGCACCCAGCCCAGCACCGGCAGCAGCAGGGACAGGGCGATCAGCCCCACCACCGCCAGCCCGAGCAGGCTGCGGTTGCGCCGGCCTGATTGTTCGTCCAGCAGCGGGTTGAAGATGCGCCCGAACAGCGGCGCCAATTTGGCGGACATGCCGGTGTGCCCCTGTGCGGCTGCGTGGCTTGCGCCATGGCTTTTCATCCACAAGCGGGCCAGCCAGGGCGTGACGGTAAAGGCCACGGCCAGCGAAATCACCATGCCCATGCTGGCGTTGATGGGGATGGGCGCCATGTACGGCCCCATCAGCCCGCTGACGAAGGCCATCGGCAGCAGCGCGGCAATGACGGTGAAGGTGGCGAGAATCGTCGGCCCGCCCACTTCATCGACCGCACCGGGGATGAGCTGGGCCAGGGTCTTGTCCGGGTGCAGGGCCTGATGGCGGTGGATGTTCTCGACGACCACGATGGCGTCATCGACCAGGATGCCGATGGAAAAAATCAGCGCGAACAGCGACACGCGGTTCAGCGTGAAGCCCCAGGCCCACGAGGCAAACAGCGTGGCCGCCAGCGTCAGCCCCACGGCCACGCCGACGATCACCGCCTCGCGCCGTCCCAGGGCAAAAAACACCAGGGCCACCACGCTGGCGGTGGCAAACAGCAGTTTCTGGATCAGCTTTTGCGCCTTGTCGTTGGCCGTGGCGCCGTAGTCGCGGGTTTCGGCCACCTGCACGTCTGCCGGGATGATGGTGTTGCGCAGTTCATCGACGCGCTGCATCACGGCCCGCGCCACGTCGATGGCGTTGGCACCGGCTTTTTTCGTCACCGCCAGGGTCACGGCCGGGTATTCGGCGGCCTGACCGTCGGCAACCTGGCCATGCCAGACATAGTGCTGCGCAGGCCGGGGGCCGTCGCTCACTTCGGCAATGTCTTTCAGAAAGACGGGTTTGCCTGCGCGGGCGCCGACCATGATGTCCGCCACCTCCCGGGCGCTGGCCAGCAGCGGCCCGGCTTCCAGCGTGACCGACCGGTTACCGCCCAGCAGCTCGCCCAGCGGCAGGCCCTGGTTGGCCGATTGCAAGGCGCCGCGCAGGTCGTCCACGGTGATGCCACTGCCGGCCATGCGTGCGGTATCGAGCTGCACCAGCACGGCGCGGCCCGGGCCGCCGATGGTGGTCACGGTGCGGGCGCCGGGCACGCGCATCAGCTCGGCCTCCATGCTGTGCGCCACGCGCTCCAGGGCAAAGGCGCCGGTGTCCGGGGTGTCGCTGAACAGCGTCAGCGTGACCACCGGCACGTCGTCGATGCCTTTGGGGCGGATGATCGGTTCCAGCGCCCCCAGGCCGCGCGGCAGCCAGTCGGCGTTGCTGCGCAGGGTGTCGTGCAGGCGCACCAGCGCCTCGGTGCGTGGCACGCCCACCGCAAATTGCACCGTCAGCACCGCCATGCCGGGGCGCGAGACGCTCATCACAT
>JAHRXD010000239.1 GCA_019104825.1 Comamonas sp. | reverse complement strand
GGGCAGTGGCGCGCCCAGGGCGGTGCCGGGATGGGTTTGTGGAGTGTTGTTTCATCGCAGAATCCAAACAGCATTTAATGTGCATAGCGTATGCATCTTTAAGCGCGTATGCAAATGTGCAATCCGGTGACCGCGCCTGCATCAAGGGCATCCAGGATCTAAGGCGATGCTGAACAAGTCACCGCGATGGTGCGCGCCGTGCACCGGGATGGGATGCAAGGCGCAAATCGCAGCCATGGCCGCGGCTATGGCGAGGATTTGCAACGCCGCAGACGGCCCGAGGCCGCAGAGGCCCACGGCGCGATGATTCGTGCTGAGCATCCCTAAAAGGCTGTGCGCTTAACACCAATCGGCATGCAGGCCCCAATAGGCGCCTGTTAGCATCGGCGGTTACCATTTTTTTCACCTCTGCATCCTGCTCTCCCCCGGCGCTGCCATGCTCACTCCTCTGCCCTGCCACCTTCGCCCCCTGGCTCTGGCTCTGCTGTGCTGCGGAGCCACCGCCACCCACGCTGCCACCCCGACGCTGGAGGACGTCCAGCAACTGCTGGAGCTGTCGCTGGAAGACCTGCTGGCCACCCCGGTGATCACCGCCTCGCGCCAGAGCGAAACGCGCGACCAGACGCCCGCGCACATCATGGTGTTCACCCGCGAGCAAATCCGCCAGCGGCGCTACCAGAACCTGGCCGACCTGCTGGAAGACCTGCCGGGCGTGAACTTCCAGCGCGGCACCAAATCCTCGCAATTCAACCAGTTCACCGTCCAGGGCTACCTGGGGCCGAACAAGCTGCTGGTGATGCTGGACGGCATCCGCATCGGCCAGCCCAGCGGCGGCAACTTCCCCATCGCGCAAAACCTGGCGCTGTACCAGGCCAAGCAGGTCGAAGTGCTGTTTGGCCCGGCGGCAGCCCTGTACGGGGCCGATGCCGTGGCCGGGGTGGTGAACATCGTCACCGACAACGCGGCCACCGCCGCCGCCCAGGGGGCCACGGGCACCGTCTCGGTCGGCACGGGACGCTTCGGCAGCCGCGAAGCCTCGTTCTTCACCAGCGCCAAAATCACTGACCGCCTGGGCATCAGCGTGGGCGGGCACAGCCAGCACTCCGACCGCGCCCCTTTGGCCGATTTTTACCCCCAGGATTTTCAAAAGGTCGATGGCAAATTCAACGGTGCCACCATCCTGCCCGCCGCCAGCCGCGAGGACTACACCGGTGGCATCCGCAGCCACAGCCTGTTTGCCCGCCTGGATCTGGGCGAACAACTCACCTTCGGTTTTTACCGCTACCGCTTCAACAGCCTGACCAGCACGGGCGACCCCTATGCCATGGCCCGCTACGACAGCGGTGCCCAGTGGCAAACCACCAACGACACGGTCTATGCCCGCCATAACCACCAGCTGAGCGCGAACCTGCAAGGCACGCTCACCATCGACCACGGCGAGATGGAGGTCGATCCCCGCGCCTATTACAACAACGCCTACAACGGCTTTGAAAACGGCTATTCCTACGTGCTGGGCAAGCGCACCGGCATCGAGGAAAGCCTGCGCTGGCGCCTGAACGAGCGCCACCAGATGCAGGCGGGCCTGGGTTGGCAGAAATACTCGGCGATCGAAGCGGCCTCGATGCCCCAGCCGTACGACACCGGCAAATCCCCCGGCAGCCAGGGCATGACCCATCCCAACACCACCTTGCCTTTTGTCATCCCGGAGACGCAGTTTCACAATCTCTCGGCCTATGTGCAATGGCAGGCACAGTGGAGCAGCAAACTCTCCAGCGTGGCCGGGGTGCGTCTGGATCGCCATTCGGTCTACGGCAGCAGCGTCAATCCCCGACTGGGCCTGGTCTTCACACCCGGCAGAACCCACGTCTTCAAAGCCCTGTACGGCGAAGCCTTTCGCGCCCCGTCGCCGGAGGAAAGCCTCAGCGCCATGGGCCGTTTCGACGGCAGTCAGGACACCGACAACCGCTACATCGGCACCAATTTCCGCGTGGCCAACGACCGCCTGGAGCCGGAAAAAGTCCACTCCCTCAGCCTGACCTGGGATTGGCGGCCCACGCAGAACCTGAACTTCAGCACCAACCTCTACCACAGCCGCATCAGCGGCCTGGTGGTCACGCAATCGACCGCCGACGTCATTACCCCCGACACCTGGCTGAAAAACCCCGAAACCAAAGGCAACGCCGGACGCCAGCACCAGAGGGGCCTGGACGTCAGCGCCCAATGGCGCTTTCGCCTGGGGCAGAACTGGACGGGTGACCTGTGGGGCAGCGCCAGCTGGATTCACGGGCGCATCGACACCGGCAATGGCATCGACTGGCAGATTCCCTATGTCGCCAGCCGCCAGCTCAAGCTGGGCACCACGCTGCGCTGGCGCGACCGGTACAGCGTCACCCCGAAGCTGCGCTGGAGCAGCAGCACCACCAATGGCCGCATCAAAGCCCCAGGCAACGCGCTGCTGCCGCCCGCCTCGTGCAGCACCACGCCCACAGCGCCCACGCGCTGCAGCACCCCCGGCGCAACGGTGCTGGACCTGCACCTGGGCTGGCACAAGCTGCTCGATGGCAAGGCCACGCTGTGGCTGGACGTGACCAACGTGCTGGACAAGCGCTACTACGCCGCAGGCGGCGGGGGCCGCATGACCTTCTGGGACATGCCCCAGCAGCCCCGGCGCTGGATGCTGACGCTGGACTACCAATTCTGACGGCGACCTTCGATATGCCCGCCGTTCGCCTCATGCGCCAGACTGCCACCTTTTTGCTGTGCAGCAGCCTCTGCACCCTCGCCACCATGTCGGCGGTGCAGGCGGCACCCTCGGCGCTGGCAGTCAAGGCAGCGCTGCTGTTCAAGCTGCCGCGCTTTGTCTACCTCCCGTACCTGGAGGACAACGCCCCCCTGACCCTGTGCATCCTGGACAGCAATCCATTCGGCCAGGCCTTGCAGACCCTGGCGCAAACGCCGGTGGATGGCCGTACCGTGCAACTGCACATGCCCCACAGCACCAGCGATGCCCAGGCGTGCAATCTGGCCTTCCTCCCCGACAGCACCAACGCCCGCAACACCTTGCCCACGCGCCTGCAGGCCCTGGCGGCCTACCCCATGCTGACGGTTTCGGACATTCCCGGCTTCGCCCAGGCAGGCGGCATGGTCGAGCTGGCCGACCACCCGGAGAACCAGGGCAAGGTGCAAATCGTGATCAATCAATCGGCCGCCGCCAGCCAGGGCATTCGATTCAACGCGCAACTGCTGCGCCTGGCCACCCTTCTGCCATGACCCGCCCGTCTTTCATCGCCGTCCTGCGGCCCCGCACCATCCAGGCCAAACTGCTCTGGGGGTTCACCGCTGCCATCGTGCTGGTGCTGCTGCTGACCTTTGCCCTGATGTTGCTGCAACAGCAGCGGCTGATGCGCAGCGAATGGAGCGCCACCATGCGCACCCAGGCCCAGTTGATCGCCACCAACAGCCAGGCAGCGCTGGAGTTTGGCGACACCGAAGAGGCGCGGCGCCTGCTGTCCTCCCTGGAAAGCGACCGATCCATCCTGCGGGCACGCATCGTACTGCTGCCGACCCAGCTGCCTTTTGCCGAATACACCCGCACGCTGCACGCCATGTCTCTGGCCACGCCGCCACCGCCACCGCACGGCGGCACGCAATTCGACGGCGACCACCTGCTGGTCTGGGCGCCCATTCCCCATAGCGCACCGCCCGCCAGCATCGAACTGGTCATCTCGCTGCAATCCCTGCACCAGGTGACATGGCGCTCGGCCCAGGAAATCGGCCTGGCACTGCTGGCCGTGCTGGGGATATTTTTATGGCTGGCCTCCCGCGCCGCCCGGCGCATTGCCCGCCCCTTGCTGCAGTTGAACCAGTTGATGGGCCAGGTGGCCGACAACCCGGCCCTGCCCCACCGGGCCGACATCCGGGGCCACGACGAACTGGCACAACTGGCCCGCAGCCTCAACCACATGATCGACCGCCTGCAAAAGCGCGACCGCGAGCTGCAGCAGTACCGCGAGAACCTGGAGGAGCTGGTCGAACACCGCACCCAGGCGCTGCTGCAGGCCACCGCGGCAGCGCAGCAGGCCAGCCGTGCGAAATCGGATTTTCTGGCCCGCATGAGCCACGAAATCCGCACCCCGATGAACGCCATCATCGGTCTGAGCAAACTGCTGCTCAAGACCGAGCTGACCGCCCACCAGCGCGACTACCAGGAAAAGGTGATCTCTGCCTCGGAAATGCTGCTGGGCCTGATCAACGACATCCTGGACTATTCACGCATCGAAGCGGGCAAGCTGGAGGTCGAGAGCATCGATTTCGACCTCGATCAGGTCATGCGCGGCGTTTTCAGCCAGATGGCGCTACGCGCCCAGCAAAAGGGACTGGAGCTGCTCTTCCATTCCGAGCCGGACGTGCCCCGGCGCCTGCTCGGCGACCCGCTGCGCCTGACGCAAGTGCTGGTGAACCTGGTCAGCAATGCCATCAAATTCACCGAGTTTGGTGAAATCATCCTGCGCATCGCACTGCAAGACCGGCAGGAAGGGCAGGTACAGCTGGAGTTTTCCGTGCAGGACTCGGGCATGGGCATTCCCGCCGAGCGCCTGGGCCAGCTCTTTACCCCATTCACCCAGGTCGACGGCAGCATTACGCGCCGCTTCGGCGGCACCGGCCTGGGGCTGGCCATCTGCCGCCAGTTGGTCGAGCTGATGGGCGGCCAGATCCAGGCCGAAAGCCAGGAGGGCCAGGGCAGTCGCTTCTTCTTCACGCTGCGCCTGCCCCTGCCGGCACCCCAGGCCCTGCCGGCCTCTGCCACCCTCCGTCCGGCCTCGCTGTTGCGCGGCAAGCGGGTGCTGGTGGTGGACGACAACGCCAGTGCCCGCGACATTCTGCACACCACCCTGACCAGCTTCGGCATGGCCGCCGATACCGTGGATAGCGGCGAAGCCTGTCTGCAGCGCGTGCTGCAAGCCAATGCCGCCGGCACGCCCTACCACCTGGTGCTGCTGGACTGGCTCATGCCCGGCATGGACGGCATCGAGGTGGCCCGCCTCATCCAGGCAGCCCACCTCGGCACAGATCTGCCCGGCATCCTGATGGTTACCGCCGGCAGCTATGAAAAACTCTCGCCCCAGGCCGCCCAGGTCGGGCTGCAGCATATTCTGACCAAGCCCGTATCCCCCTCGGAACTGCACGAGGCCATGCTTGAAGCCCTGCAATGCAGCCATCCGGCCACGGCTGCCGCCAGACCGGCGGCCAGCAGTACCGCCCCGGCGCTGCCCGACTTCACCCCCATTGCCGGCGCCCGCGTGCTGCTGGTCGATGACGTGGCACTCAACCGCACCGTGGCCCTGGCCTTTTTGCAGGACACGGGGGTGCAGGTCGATATCGCCGTGCATGGCCGCGAAGCCGTGGAAAAAGTCCTCACCCAACCCTACGATCTGGTGCTGATGGACATCCAGATGCCCGAGATGGATGGCCTGAGCGCCACCCGCGCCATCCGCCAGGAAGCGCGGCTCAAACACCTGCCCATCATCGCCATGACCGCCCATGCCATGGAAGGCGACCGCCAGCGCAGCCTGGACGCCGGAATGCAGGACCACCTGACCAAGCCGATCGACCCGGACACGCTGTACGCCGCCATGCTGCGCTGGATTGCCCCGCGCCCGGATGCCCTGCCGCCATCGACCGCCCCGGCCGCAGCGACCGCAGAAGGCAACCGCACCAACGCCATCCCGGCACTGGAAGGCATCGACACCGCCCGCGGCCTGGCGCAATGCCTGGGCAAGCCCGAGCTGTACCGGCGCATCATGGGCAACTTCGTACAGGAATTTGCCGATAGCCCCGCCGCCATGCAGCAGGCGGCCCAGGCCCAGGACTGGCCCACGGCGCGGCGCATGGCGCACTCGCTCAAATCGGCGGCCGCCACCCTGGGCGCAGCCGCCCTGGCCGAACACGCCAAGGCGCTGGAGCACGGCTACGCCGAGGAACACGGCCCGAGCGCCATCACGGCACAAGCCATGGCGCAGGAACTGGAGCGCGTGCTGGCGCTGCTGCGCCCCCTGCTGCCAGCCCCTGCGGCAACGGCGGCGGCCACCAGCACCGCTGCCGTGCCCGACACCGCGCTGGCCCCGCTGCTGGATGCGCTGGCCAGATGCCTGCATGACGACGACGCCAACGCCCTGCGCGTGCTGGACGACCTGCAAGCCGCCCTGGGCACGGCCAGCCCCGCCACGCTAGAAAAACTGGAGCTGCTGCGGGAGCTGGTGGAAGATATTGAATATGAATCAGCCCTGGAATCGTTGCCAGACCTGCGTCAAATACTCCTGAAGTCATAACAATGAACCTTGCCGCTGCTGAATTTACCGTCCTCATCGTCGACGATGAAAGGCAAAACCGCCTGCTGCTGACCGAACTGTTCGATGGTGCCTACAAGATCATCCAGGCCAAGAACGGCGTGCAGGCGCTGGAAAAAGCCCGCCAGCACCGCCCCGACCTGATCCTGCTGGACGTGCTCATGCCCGAGATGGACGGCATGAGCGTGCTGCGCGAACTCAAGCGCGACGATGGCACGCGCCTGATCCCGGTGATCTTCATCACCGCGCTGGACTCGGCCGCCGATGAGGAAAACGGCCTGGCTCTGGGCGCCGTGGACTACATCTCCAAGCCCTTTCACCCGCCCATCGTGCGGGTGCGCGTGCGCAACCAGCTGCAGCTGGTGCATCAGCGCCGCCTGCTGGAGCAACTGGCCTCGCTGGACGGGCTGACCGGCATACCCAACCGGCGCCAGTTCGACGCCATGCTGCTCAAGGAATGGCACCGCTGCCAGCGCAACGCCCAGCCGCTGTCGCTCATCGTGGCCGACGTGGATTTTTTCAAGAAATACAACGACACCCTGGGCCACGCCGCCGGGGACCGCGTGCTGCAGGAAGTGGCCGCCACCCTGCGCCAGGGCGCCCGCCGCCCCGGCGACCTGGTGGCCCGCTACGGCGGGGAGGAATTCGTCCTGCTGCTGCCCGAAACCGACGCGGCCAGCGCCCAGGCCCTGGCCGAGGGGCTGCAGGCGCTGCTGCACAACAAGGCCCTGCCGCACCCCGACTCCGCAGCCAGCCCCCACATCACCCTGAGCATGGGCGGCACCACCCTCGTGCCGATGGTCGAAACGCTCGACCCCCAGTTCTTCGCCTGCGCCGATGCCGCGCTGTATGCCGCCAAGGCCCAGGGGCGCAACCGCGTGTGCTGGATGCCCTGACCCGCCGGAACACCGGCGGCGGCGGGCAGACTGCCTAGAATCGACCGTTTCGCCCGCCCTCCTTCTTTTCCTTCTCTTTCTTCACGTTCTCCACCATGTCGCAACGCAAGCTCTTCGTCACCACCGCCCTGCCGTATGCCAACGGCCACTTCCACATCGGCCACATCATGGAATACATCCAGGCCGACACCTGGGTGCGGGCGCAGCGGATGCAGGGCAACCAGGTGAACTTCGTCGGCGCGGACGACGCCCACGGCGCCCCCATCATGATCGCCGCCGAAAAAGCCGGTAAAACCCCGCAGCAGTTCGTGGCCGACATCGCTGCCGGGCGCAAGCAGTACCTGGAAGGCTTTCACATCGCCTTTGACAACTGGAGCAACACCGACAGCCCAGAAAACCACGAACTGTCCAAGCAGATTTATCTGGATTTGAAGCAAGCCGGCTTTATCGAAACGCGCACCATCGAGCAGTTCTTTGACCCGCAAAAGAACATGTTCCTGCCCGACCGCTTCATCAAAGGCGAGTGCCCACGCTGCCACGCCAAAGACCAGTACGGCGACAACTGCGAGGTGTGCAGCTCGGTCTACGCGCCCACCGATCTGATCAACCCGTATTCCGCTCTGTCCGGGGCCAAGCCCGAACTGCGCACTTCGGAGCACTTTTTCTTCAAACTCTCGGACCCGCGCGCGGTCGAATTTTTGACCGAATGGACGCAAAACGGCCAGCACGTGCAGCCCGAAGTGGCCGCCAAAATCAAAGAATGGTTTGGCACCCGCACCAACCCCGACGGCAGCACCAGCACCGGCCTGGACGACTGGGACATCTCGCGCGATGCACCC
>JAHRXD010000229.1 GCA_019104825.1 Comamonas sp. | reverse complement strand
CATTACGTTTCAGGCACTTTTAACTGTTTTTAACCACGACACCCCAGAGTGCCGCTAACCGGGGCTACCGCCCCACCCTAAGGAGACTGTCATGAAATTCAAAACCATTGCCCTGGCGACTGCCACCGTTGCGGCCAGCATGGGTGCCCTGCTGGCCAGTCCGGCCGCCCACGCTGCCGAGGAGCAATTCATGCCGCTGCTGGTCTACCGCACCGGCCAGTTTGCGCCGCTGGGCATTCCATGGGCCGACGGCAAGCAGGACTACCTGAAGCTGGTGAACGCCAAGGGCGGCATCAACGGCGTCAAGATCACCTTCGAAGAATGCGAAACCGCCTACGACACCGGCAAGGGCGTGGAGTGCTACGAGCGCCTGAAGAGCCGCACCAACGGCTCGGGCAGCTTCGACACCCAGTCCACCGGCATCACCTTTGCCGTCAGCGACAAGGCGCCGGGCGACAAGACCACCATCGTGACCCCGGGCTACGGCCTGTCGCAATCGGCCGATGGCCGGGTGTTCGAGTGGAACTTCCCGCTGCTGGGCAACTACTGGACGGCCGCCGATTCCATGATTCAGGACATCCTGAAAAAGGAAAAAGGCAGCCTGAAGGGCAAGAAGATCGCCCTCGTCTACCACGACTCGCCCTACGGCAAGGAACCGATTCCACTGCTGGAAAAACGGGCTGCCAAGGAAGGCTTCGAGCTGCTGAAACTGCCCGTCACCCCCCCTGGCGTGGAACAGAAATCCACCTGGCTGCAAGTGCGTCAGCAAAAACCTGACTACGTGCTGCTGTGGTCGGCCGGCGTCATGACCCCGACCGCCGTGCGTGAAGCCCAGGCCACCGGCTACCCGCGCGACAAGATGTACGGCATCTGGTGGGCCGGCTCCGAGCATGACGTGCGTGACATCGGCGCAGGCGCCAAGGGCTACAACACCATCACCATCCACAACACCGCCGAACACGACAAGGTACATAGCGACCTGAAGACCATGGTGTACGACAAGGGCGATGGTGCCTCCAAGGACGGCAAGAGCGTCGGCTCGCTGGCCCACACCCGCGGCATGGTGATCGCCATGCTGCAGGTTGAAGCCGTGCGTACCGCACAGGAGAAGTTCGGCAAGGGCAAGACCATGACCTCCGAGCAAGTGCGCTGGGGCCTGGAAAACCTGAACCTGACGCAGGAACGCCTGAACGAGTTGGGCTTTGGCAAGGTGCTGCGCCCGGTCAAGACCAGCTGCGAGAACCACCTGGGCACCGACTGGGCCCGCATCGCACAATGGAACGGCAACAAGTTCGAAGTCGTCTCCGACTGGTACCAGGCCGACAAGAGCATCGTCGATCCTCTGGTCAAGGAATACGGCGAGAAATACGCCAAGGAGAAAAACATCCAGGTGCGTGACTGCAAATAAAAGAGCTACCTCCGCACTATCCAAGCCATTTGGATAGTTAAACAACTGCAAGCGCTTTGCACACAAGCGCTTGCAGCTATCAATAAATCTTTAGGTGATGGTATGAGTACAGCAACCCCTGCGGCCCAATCGCTGGTCGAAGTCAATGGCATTGAAGTCATCTACAACCACGTCATCCTGGTGCTCAAAGGCGTCTCGCTCAAGGTACCGGAACATGGCATCGTCGCCCTGCTGGGCGGCAACGGTGCCGGCAAGACCACCACCTTGCGGGCCATCTCCAACCTGCTCAAGGGCGAGCGCGGCGAAGTCACCAAGGGCAGCGTCACGCTGGAAGGCGAGGAAATCCAGAACCTCTCGCCCTCCGACCTGGTCAAGCGCGGCGTCGTGCAGGTCATGGAAGGCCGCCACTGCTTCGCCCACCTGACGATCGAGGAAAACCTGCTCACCGGCAGCTACACCCGCACCGACAAGGCCGAGATCGCCCGCAACCTGGAGAAGGTCTACAACTACTTCCCGCGCCTGAAAACGCGCCGCACCAGCCAGGCCGCCTACACCTCCGGCGGCGAACAGCAGATGTGCGCCATTGGCCGCGCCATCATGAGCAATCCGCGCATGGTGCTGCTGGACGAGCCGTCGATGGGGCTGGCGCCGCAGATCGTCGAAGAAGTGTTCAACATCGTGCAAGACCTCAACCAGAAGGAAAAAGTCACCTTCATGCTGGCCGAGCAGAACACCAACATGGCGCTCAAATACGCCGACTACGGCTACATCATGGAAAGCGGGCGCATCGTCATGGACGGCCCGGCGCAGGAACTGGCCAGCAACGAGGACGTGAAAGAGTTTTACCTAGGCGTCGGCGGCAGCGAGCGCAAGAGCTTCAAGGACGTGAAAAGTTATAAGCGCCGCAAACGCTGGTTGGCCTGACAATCTGCACCACCATCAGCACCATCAGCACCCGCAGCACCCCGATCGGCTTGCGCTCACTTCCCCTCCTTGCGAGAAACGCCCATGTCCTCACCGTTCTACGACACCCTTGAAACCCGCAGCCCTGCCGAGCGCGAAGCCGCCCTGCTGGCCGCCCTGCCAGGGCAGATTGCCCACGCCCAGGCGCACAGCAGCGCCTTTGCAGACATCCTGGCCGGCGTCGATGCCGCCAGCATCACCAGCCGCGCCGCCCTGGCCCAACTGCCCGTCACGCGCAAATACCAGTTGCTGGAGCGCCAGCAGGCCCAGCGTGCCAGCACGCCCTTCGGCGGCTTTGCCACGCACGGCTTCGGCCCGGCCATGCCGCGCGTGTTCGCCAGCCCCGGCCCGATCTACGAACCCGAAGGCCGGGGCCGCGACTACTGGCGCATGGCCCGCGCCATCTACGCCGCCGGCTTTCGCAGCGGCGAACTCATCCACAACTGCTTCAGCTACCACTTCGTCCCCGCCGGGGCGATGATGGAAAACGGCGCCCACGCCATCGGCTGCACCGTGTTTGCCGGCGGCACCGGCCAGACCGAGCAGCAGGTGCAGGCCATGGCCGAACTGCGGCCCGCCGGCTACATCGGCACGCCCAGCTTCCTGAAACTGATCCTGGAAAAAGCCCAGGCCATGGGCACCCCGCTGCCCAGCCTGCGCAAGGCCATGGTGTCTGCCGAAGCCTTCCCCCCGTCGCTAGAGCAATGGCTGCAAGAGCGCGGCGTCACCGGCTACCAGTGCTACGCCACCGCCGACCTGGGGCTGATCGCCTACGAAACCGAAGCCCGGCAAGGGCTGGTCGTCGATGAAGGCGTGATCGTGGAAATCGTGCGCCCCGGCACCGGCGACCCCGTGCCCGAAGGCGAAGTGGGCGAACTGGTCATCACCACCCTGAATGCCGACTACCCGCTGATCCGTTTCGGCACCGGCGACCTCTCGGCCATCCTGCCCGGCACCTGCCCCACAGGCCGCACCAATGTCCGCATCAAGGGCTGGCTGGGCCGCGCCGACCAGACCACCAAGGTGCGCGGCATGTTCGTCCAGCCTGGCCAGATCGTGGACGTGGCCAAGCGCTTCCCGCAAATCCAGCGCGTGCGCCTGGTCGTCACCGGCGCCATGGCCAACGACACCATGACCTTGCACGTCGAAACGCTGGAAACCGCCCCCGGCCTGGTGCAATCGCTGCAGGATGCCGTGCGGGAAGTGACGAAACTGCGCTGCGAGGTGCAGTTCCACCACCCGGGCCGCCTGCCCAACGATGGCAAGGTCATCGAGGACGCCCGCAGCTACGACTAAACGTGCTGCTGACACCGCCCCGACAGCAATAAAAAACCGCTGCAAAATTTGCAGCGGTTTTTTTACCTGGAAGGCTGCCGTTTATTTCTTGGGCTGCCAGGTCACGTCCTTGCTCTCGGCCAGGCTGGCCCGCAGCATCTCGGCCAGCGGCGCCACGCGCTGGCGCAGGCTGATGGCGCCCAGCTCGGCAGACTCCGCCCCGGCCTTGGCACTGACGGCGACATCCGGGGATTGGGCCGCAGCCTCCAGCGCCTTGCGGCGCACCTCATCGGCTTCGACTGCCTCGGCCAGCGTCTGCAACGCCGCCGGAATCTGGGCCACGGTGATGATGCCTGGCTCTCCCGGTGTTTTGTCCAGCAATTGCAGGATGTGCTTGGCCGTGGCCTCCAGCATGAGCAGATCAGCGGCTGCGCGGGATTGGAAGGTATACATAAGGGCCCCCTTTCTAAACGTTGTGAAAAATACTTTTCATCGATTGTGCCCAGCTTAGGCCACGCTGCCAATCAACTTCAGATAAGCCCGCCGGGTGCCGGGCTGCACCGATTCGAGCACCTGCTCATACTGTGTCTTGTGCCGCGTGAGCAGCCGAACCGAAGCAATCGTGCGGGTCTTGCCGAACCAGTGGCAAGTGTGCTGCATCAGCAGCAGTTCTGCCGTCATGGTAAAGGCCAGGTCACGCCGCGCATCGCCCTGCACATCCGGCGGGGCACAGGCGGCACGAATTGCCTCGGCATGCAGCGCCAGCGCCTTGCGCATGTCAAAGGTGTAGGCCGGGAACAAGCGGTCAAAAAACGGCAGGGACAGCGGCAGCGTGCTCACCCGCGTGTCCTCGGCGCTTTCCTTGGCAAAACCGTCGGCAAACCGCTGGAACTGCTCGACCAGTTGCTGCTCCTGGCGCGTCAGCACCTCCCAGGCCTGCTGCTGGCGTTGTGGGTCTTTTTCTTCCAGGGCTTGCAAATACCCGTCAATCAGGGTGCCCAGGATTTTTTCCACCTGGGTGGGCGCCAGATGCTTGGCCAGCAAGCCCACACGGCGGCGCTGTTCGCTGGTCTGGAGCCAGAACACGCCAATACCGATCATCAACATCAAACTTAAACCGCTCATAGCTGCTCCCTTGAGGCCAAGTGTAGTGTCAGCTGCGGCCTGGACGGCTATAAAAAACGGCCCCGCAGGGCCGCTTCCATGGTGCTTGCGCTTAGCGCAGCGAAGTGATCAGGTCGATGTAGCCTTGCTTGGCTTCGTCCAGGCTCTGGCCTTTGAGCTTTTCCCAGGCATCCCACTTGGCGCGGCCGACCATGTCGGTGAAGCTGGGTTTCTTGGCTTCGTTGTCGCCTTCCGTGGCCTGCTTGTACAGCGCGTAGATTTTCAGCAGGGTGGCGTTGTCGGGGCGCTCGCTCAAGGAAGTGGAATTTTTTACGGCATCGTCAAACGCGGCGTGCAGATCGGACATGGCAAGTCTCCAGAAAGAATAAGTAAGAAACGCCAGTGTAGCCAAAACCGGCAAATAAAAGAACGATCGTTCTAAAAATACCCACCAACACCAACGGCCCCGCAGGGCCGTTGGCAAATACCGTCAGCTCGCGCTGGGCGGCTCCGGGTCAAAGCTGGCCCCCGGAGGCAGCTCCATCGCCGCCCCGCCCGGCGCCCAGGGTGTGCGCAAGGCGTTGCGGGCCGGTTCGGCAGCGGGCGCGGCATCACGCCCCGTTTCACGACTGCGCATCCCGCCGCGCAGGTAGCGGTTGCGCGGCTGCTCGCCACGCGGCAGAAAACGGGCCAACTCGGTCAGCGCCATTTCATAGACGCCGCGTTTGAACTCCACCACCACATCCAGCGGCACCCAGTAATCGTTCCAGCGCCAGGCGTCGAACTCGGGGTGGTCGGTGGCCCGCAGGTTCAGGTTCCAGTCATGGCCCATCAGTTGCAGCAGAAACCAGATCTGCTTCTGGCCGCGGTAGTGGCCGCGGGCTTCGCGGCGTATGAATCGGTCTGGCACCTCGTAGCGCAACCAGTCGCGGGTGCGGGCGACGATGCGCACATGCTCGGGCTGCAGCCCGACTTCCTCGTGCAGTTCCCGGAACATGGCCTGTTCGGGCGATTCGCCCCGGTCAATGCCACCTTGCGGAAATTGCCAACTGTGTGTGCGTATGCGTTTACCCCAGAACACCTGGTTCTTCTGGTTGAGCAGGATGATGCCGACATTTGGGCGAAATCCGTCCCGGTCAAGCATAATCAAACCCCAATTTTCAAGTTGGGTTCATTATGCCTGCCCCCTTGCCTTCGGCAAGCGGGGCAGGCCCATTTCCTGCTCACCCATCCCTTGCGCCCTGGCCTGCTCTTGCTATGAAAGCTTCGCAATTTCTCATCTCCACCTTGAAGGAAGCCCCGGCTGACGCCGAGATCGTCAGCCACCAGCTCATGACCCGCGCGGGCATGATCAAAAAACTGGGCGCAGGTGTCTACACCTACATGCCCATGGGGCTGCGCGTGATCCGCAAGGTGGAAGCCATCGTGCGCGAGGAAATGAACCGCGCCGGTGCCATCGAAGTGACCATGCCGGTGGTGCAGCCCGCCGAGCTGTGGCAGGAGACAGAGCGCTTCGACAAGATGGGGCCGGAGCTGCTGCGCATCCAGGATCGCCACGGGCGCGACTTCATCATCCAGCCGACCAGCGAGGAAGTCGTCACCGACATCGCCCGCCAGGAGTTCAAGAGCTACAAGCAGTTGCCCAAGAACCTGTACCAGATTCAAACCAAGTTCCGCGACGAGCGCCGCCCGCGCTTTGGCCTGATGCGCGGGCGTGAGTTCATCATGAAGGACGCCTATTCCTTCGACAAGGATCGCGACAGCGCCCAGATCAGCTACCAGGCCATGCGTGCGGCCTACCAGCGCATCTTTGACCGTTTCGGCCTGCAATACCGCGCCGTGCGGGCCGACAGCGGGGCCATCGGCGGCGACCTGAGCGAAGAATTCCAGGTGATCGCCGCCACCGGCGAGGACGCCATCGTCTACTGCCCCCACAGCGATTACTCCGCCAACATCGAAAAGGCCGAAAGCCTGCCGCCTGCCGGCCCGCGTCCTGCGGCCAGCGAGGCATTGGAAAAAATCGCCACCCCCGGCAACAGCACTTGCCAAGCCGTGGCTGACCAGTTGGGCCTGCCGCTCTCGCGCACCATCAAATCCCTGGTGCTGGCCACCGATACCACCAACGCAGCGGGCGAAGTGGTCAAAACCCAGGTCTGGCTGCTGCTGCTGCGCGGCGACCACGATATGAACGAGGTGAAAGTCGGCAAGGTGGAGGGCCTGGCCAACTTCCGCTTTGCCAGCGTGGCCGAAATCGAGGAACACTTTGGCTGCCAGCCCGGCTACCTGGGGCCTTTGAACCTGCGAAAACCGGTCAAGCTGGTGGTCGATCGCGAAGTGGCCGTCATGGCCGACTGGATTTGCGGCGCGAATGAAAAAGACTTCCACATCCGGGGCGTGAACTTCGGCCGCGACCTGCCCGAACCCGAACTGGTTGCCGATCTACGCAACGTCGTCGCAGGCGACCCTTCGCCGGACGGCCAGGGCGTGCTGGCCATCGAGCGCGGCATCGAGATTGGCCACGTGTTCTACCTGGGCACCAAGTATTCCGAAGCCATGAACGCCACCTTCCTGGCCGAAAACGGCAAACCCACACTGTTTGAAATGGGCTGCTACGGCATCGGCGTGACGCGCCTGCCTGCAGCAGCCATCGAGC
>JAHRXD010000196.1 GCA_019104825.1 Comamonas sp. | reverse complement strand
CGTCAAATTTACGCTTGGTGATATTTGCTTTGGAGTAGCTCATTCTTAACTTTCAAATAGTGCGTAACAGCAACAAGCGACTTACACGCGCCACAAAACTTCAAATCCCCAGGCGCCGCAGCCCACCAGCCAGACGATGGTCAGCACTTGCAGGGTAAAACGCAGGCCGGCGGCAGGCACGTAGTCCATCCACACGTTGCGCACGCCCACCCAGGCGTGCCAGAGCACCGAAACGATGACGCCGGCGGTGATGAATTTCATCCACTGCGGGGCAAAAATACCGGCCCACAGCTCGTAGCTGATGGCACCTTTGGAGAACAGCAACTGGGCCAGAACCACCACGGTGAAGGCCACGATCAGCACGGCGGTAGCGCGTTGTACCAGCCAGTCGCGCACGCCATAGTGGGCGCCGGTCACAACACGTTTGGTGCCGTAGTTCACGGAAGACATAGCTTTTCCTTTATCAAAGACGATGGATTAGTACAGGCCGAACAGCTTGGCACCCAGGATCACGGTCAGGCCCAGGCTGACCACCAGCGTGACGATGGCCGAGGAGGCGCCCCATTCCTTGGTGATGCGCTCATGGTTCATGTCGATCATGAGGTGGCGTACGCCAGCGCACAGGTGGTGCAGGTAGCTCCAGATCAGGCCCAGTGCGGCCAGCTTGACGAACCAGCCGGGGACGAAGCCCAGCCCTTCGTTGAAGGCGCCCTTGAAGGTGGCAAAGGAAATTTCCGAAGACAGCGAGGTGTCGAACATCCAGAACACGAAGGGCAGCAGCACGAACATGAGCATGCCGCTGACACGGTGCAGGATGGAGACTTTGCCCGCCCAGGGAAGGCGGTAGGTGCGTACGTCTTTGAAGATGTTGATGTTGCGGAACTCGGGCCGCGGTTTTGCTTGGTCGGTCATGGTTGTCAGGCTTTCGATGATGTAACTGCGTGGTAATCGCAAAAAGACAAACGGGGGGCATTTTAGGGCAAGCCCCATGGCACGGGGCTTACAACGGCTAACTTAGTGCATTGCGGTAGTGGTGGCTATCGGTCAGATAAAGGCCACGGCGCAGCTCCATGGGCTTGTCGTTGTAGGTGTAGGTGACCCGTTCCACGCTCAATAGCGGAGTGGTGGCCGTGGTTTTAAGCCATTGGGCCTGTTGCGTGTCGGGCAGGACGGCGCGGATTTTTTCTTCGGCGCGAACCATGCGCACGCCGTATTCCATTTCGAACATGGCATAGGTCGGGCCGGGGTAGTGCGCCATCTGCTGCGCGGTCAGTCCCTTGAAGACCTGGCTGGGCAGCCAGATGTCTTCCAGAATGGTCGGCGTGCCGCCGAACGAGAGTACCCGGCGGACGTGGATGACGCTGTCGCCGGTGCGCAGGCCCAGGATGCGGGCAATGTCGGCGCTGGCCCGCATCCGCCGGCATTCCATGATGTTGCGCTGCGCCCGGCCCTCGTCCTGTTGCTGGCCCACGTCCGGGTGCAGTTGCAGGAAGCGGTATTGCACCTGCTCTTCGTTGTGCGTGGTGACGAAGGTGCCCTTGCCCTGGCGGCGGGTGACCAGGTTTTCTGCGGCCAGCTCGTCGATGGCCTTGCGCACCGTGCCCTGGCTGACCTTGAAGCGGGCGGCCAGCTCCATTTCGCTGGGAATGAGTTCGCCGGGCTTCCACTCCCCGGCTTGCAGGCTTTGCAGGATCAGCCCCTTGATCTGCTGGTAAAGCGGGCTGAAGGCAGGTGTCTGCACGACCGCACTGTCGCTGCGCAGGGGGGGGCTGGGGTCGGTCAGGAGGGCGGTATTGGGGGGCATGGCTAAAACCGGTGCCGGCGAACAATGCACGCCGGCGGCATGTTCAAGGCATAGTGTTACAGCGGTCTATCATATCTTATATAAGACATAAGACAAGTTGCAAAAGCACTCCTGATAGCAGGTTCTTGGCCTGGGTCAAGGGCCGGGGCTGGTATCCGGGCTTATGGCGCTGCTGCCGGGGTGCCGGCCTGGACGATGGTGTCTGCCAGCGTCTGCAGGCAGGTTTCGCGCTCCGTTGCGGTCACGTCAAAAAATTCCAGGACACCGGCGCCGCGCAAGGCGGCGAAGACGGTGGCGGCAACGCCTTGCGGGGCGGGATGGTGGCGTTCGATTTCCGGGAAGATGTGCAGAAACTGCACGTAAAACGCGTTGTCCACCAGCAGGCGCTGCTGGTTGATGTGGGTGAACAGGGTGGGGGAGGATTTGCAGCCGAGGAACAGGCTCCAGGCGGCCTGGTAGTGCGGTGTGCCGAAAATGTTCTGCCAGGCCCGCTGGACAAAATCCTGGGCCCGCTCGGGCAGCGGCAGGCTGTGGTCGGGCCAGGCGCTGCCCTGGGCGCTCAGGGGGGCCATGACTTCCTGCACCAGGCGCTCCATCAGGGCATCGCGGGTTTTGAAATGGTGCTGCAGTGCACCCAGCGAAACCTGCGCCCGGTGGGCAATGGCCTGCAGCGTGGCGCCCTTGAAACCTTCTTCGTGCAGCAACTGCAAGGCGGCATCGATCAGTTTGCGCTGGGTGTTTTTCACGCGCAGGGTTTGCGGGATGCGTCGGCGGCGTGATGCGGGTGTGCTGTCCATTGCGGCGGGGCGGGGAGGAAAAAGAGGCGATATATAGCATGTACTTTAGAACGTGTTCACGATCTCCGCGCGGGTGTGCAGTCGCGGACTCGGGCGCTCTGCGGCGTTGCAAATCCTCGCCATAGCACTGCTATGGCTGCGGTTTGCGCCTAGCAGACCATCCCGATCCGCTTCCCGCACCCCTTCGCGCCGAGATCGTAAACACGTTCTTACAGACTTCGATGGAAAAGTCCATAGGTGAAATTTTTAATTAAATAAAACTTTATTGTTTTTTATAGTTGATCCCCATCAAGTATTTGTCTGCAAGGAATGCACCACATGACCGAATCTGTTGCCAACCCGATGGGGTTGATGGGGTTTGAATTTGTCGAATTTGCCTCGCCCCGTGGCGGGGTGCTGGAGCCGCTGTTCGAGAAAATGGGGTTCACCGAGGTGGCCCGCCACCGCTCCAAGGACGTGTCCCTGTACCGGCAGGGGGACATCAATTTCATCGTCAACCGCGAGCCCCGCAGCGTGGCGGGCTACTTCGCCGCCGAACACGGCCCCAGTGCCTGTGGGCTGGCCTTTCGCGTGCAGGATGCGCACCGTGCCTACCAGCGTGCCCTGGAGCTGGGGGCGCAGCCGGTGGACATTCCCACCGGGCCGATGGAGCTGCGCCTGCCGGCGATCAAGGGCATTGGCGGGGCGCCGCTGTACCTGATCGATCGGTTCGAGGATGGCAAGTCCATCTACGACATCGACTTCGAATGGTTGCCCGGGGTGGAGCGCCACCCGCCCGGCTTCGGCTTCTCGGTGGTCGATCACCTGACGCACAACGTTTACCGGGGGCGCATGGCGCACTGGGCCGGGTTTTATGAAAAGCTGTTCAATTTCCGGGAGATCCGCTACTTCGACATTCAGGGCGAATACACCGGCCTGACCTCCAAGGCCATGACGGCCCCGGATGGCCTGATCCGCATTCCGCTCAATGAAGAAGCCAAGCAGGGCGGCGGCCAGATCGAAGAATTTCTCATGCAGTTCAATGGCGAAGGTATCCAGCACATCGCCTTGCTGTGCGACAACCTGGTCGCGGCCATCGACCAATTGCAGCTGGCCGGTATCCCGCTGCTGACGGCACCCAACGACGTGTATTACGGCAATCTGGAAAAACGCCTGCCCGGTCATGGGCAGAACGTTGCCGACCTGCAGGCGCGGGGCATTCTGCTGGACGGCACGACCGAAGGCGGTCAGCCACGGCTGCTGTTGCAGATTTTTTCCGAGCCTTTGCTCGGGCCGGTCTTCTTCGAGTTCATCGAGCGCCAGGGCAATTACCGCGAAGGCTTTGGCGAGGGCAATTTCAAGGCCCTGTTTGAATCGCTGGAACGCGATCAGGTGCGCCGGGGCGCGATTGCCACGGAGTAAGGAGAACACCATGAAACTCAGCACCGCAGAATTGCCTGCCGCACTGGCACAGGTGCCGCAGTGGCAGTACCGGGCCGAGCGCGGCGGGGTGATCGTGCGCCAGTTCGGCTTTCAGGATTTTGTCCAGGCCATCGGCTTCATGGCCCAGGTGGCGCTGGTGGCCGAGCGCAGCAACCACCACCCGGAATGGAGCAACGTCTACAACCGCGTCGACGTGCTGCTGACCACGCACGACGTGCAGGGCCTGTCGCTGCGCGACATCGCCCTGGCGCAGGTTATGGACCGGGTCGCAGCCGCGCTGGCGCTGCAAGAGGGCGCGGCATGAGCGGCGCCGAAAAGCACGGCCTGGCAGCGGCCAGCTACCAGCCCCAGCGCCCGGACTGGACGATCGACCAGGGCTGGGCGCAGTAC
Source organism: Comamonas sp. (assembly GCA_019104825.1). Lineage (GTDB taxonomy): Bacteria > Pseudomonadota > Gammaproteobacteria > Burkholderiales > Burkholderiaceae_C > Comamonas > Comamonas nitrativorans. The sequence continues at coordinate 2,043 of JAHRXD010000196.1, read as the reverse complement.
ACCGCAGAAGAACACGCCACCTGGAAAACCTTGTTCGAGCGGCAAAGCCGCCTGCTGCCCGGGCGGGCCTGCGACGCTTTTCTGGAAGGGCTGCAGGCGCTGTCGATGGCGGCCGACCGGATTCCCGATTTCGAGCAGCTTTCCGAAGTGCTGATGCGCCGCACCGGCTGGCAGGTGGTGGCCGTGCCGGGGCTGGTGCCCGACGATGTGTTCTTCGAGCATCTGGCCAACCGGCGCTTTCCGGCCGGGCAGTTCATCCGGCAAGCCCACCAGCTCGATTACCTGCAGGAACCGGACGTGTTCCACGACGTGTTTGGCCATGTGCCCATGCTCATGCACCCCGTCATGGCCGATTTCATGCAGGCCTACGGGCAGGGCGGCTTGCGGGCCAAGGCCCAGGGCGTGCTGGAACAACTGGCCCGGGTGTATTGGTACACGGTGGAGTTCGGCCTGGTGCAGCAAAGCGACGGGCTGCGCATCTACGGCGCCGGCATCGTTTCCTCGGCCACCGAATCGGTGTTTGCGCTGGAGGATGCCTCGCCGCACCGGGTGCGGTTCGATCTGGAGCGGGTGCTGCGCACCCAGTACCGGATCGACGATTTTCAGGAGAGCTACTTCGTTCTGCCCGATCTGGCCGACCTGCTGCATCTGGCGGCGATCGATTTCGATCCGTACTACGAACGGGTACGAGCGGCGTCCAGCCATCGGCCCGGTGTTATCGTCGCAGGCGATCAGGTGCTGACCCGGGGAACCGGGCAATACCATCGCAAGGCAAAGGAACGAGAGACATGAGCAGTACGACGCAGAAAACCGTTTTGATCACTGGCGCCACTGGCCAACTGGGTTGGGCAGTGGCCAATTTTTTGCATGACCAGGGCTGGCGCTTGCTGCTGCTGGCCCGCAACGGCCAGGCGATGCAACTGGCCTTCGGGCATTTGCCCGACGTGGTGCTGATCGAGGCCGACCTGACGCAACGCCAGTCCCTGATCGAGCGCGTGCAGCAGGCGCTGGCCCAGGAAGGGCGGCTGGATGCCGTTTGCCACCTGGCGGGCGGCTTTCACATGGGCGAGGCGGTGGACGCCACGCCGCTGCCGGCCTGGGAGTTCATGCTCAACCTCAACACCACCAGCCTGCTGCATCTGGCGGCGGCGGTGGTACCCAGGCTGAAACAGCAGGGCCACGGGAGCATCGTCACCGTGGGGGCGGCCGTGGCGGCCAAAGGGCTGGCGAACATGGGCGCCTACTGCGCCTCCAAGAGTGCCCTGTTGCGCCTGACCGAGGCCATGTCCGCCGAGCTGAAAAGCTACGGCATCAACGTCAATAGCGTCCTGCCGTCGGTGCTGGATACGCCGGACAACCGTGCGGCCATGCCCGATGCCAACCCGGCCACCTGGGTGCAGCCCAAGGCCCTGGCCGAGGTGATCGGCTTCCTGCTCTCCGATGCGGCGCGGGCGGTGCATGGGGCGGCCATTCCGGTCACCGGACGGATGTGATCGTCCGAAATAGCACGCTTGCGTCAGGGCCGTGTCAGACTTGCCGATTCTTGTATTGATATCTTATATAAGACATAAGACAAATTGACCGGAGAGGCGAATCGGCGTTAAACTTCGGGCCTGTCGGTGGTGCTTGTAACCGTTTGGTATCTGTAACAAGCAGCCACCACACTGTTTACCACCCACTCGGAGTTCTCATCCATGAGCAAAGCACCTGTTCGTGTCGCCGTCACCGGCGCTGCTGGTCAAATCGGTTACGCCCTGCTGTTCCGTATCGCTTCCGGCGAAATGCTGGGCAAGGACCAGCCCGTCATCCTGCAACTGCTGGAAATTCCCGATGAAAAGGCCCAGAACGCGTTGAAGGGCGTGATCATGGAGCTGGAAGACTGCGCCTTCCCCCTGCTGGCTGGCATCGAAGCCCACGCCGACCCCATGACCGCCTTCAAGGACACCGACTACGCCCTGCTGGTCGGCGCCCGTCCCCGTGGCCCCGGCATGGAGCGTGCCGACCTGCTGGCCGCCAACGCCCAGATCTTCACCGCCCAGGGCA
>JAHRXD010000076.1 GCA_019104825.1 Comamonas sp. | reverse complement strand
ATATGGCCGCTGTGGGCCAGCAGGTCTTCAACCACGGTAGCTGGTAAAGACGCTGGTATTGACACCGCTGCCGAGCAGCTTTTTCGTCACCAGCAGCACGTCGTAGGGGTCTTTGCGGCCGTTGTACGCCGGGGTGTCCATGCCGGGGCTGCCCACCACCATGCCCGGCACGGTCAGGCCGATGGCCTTGGGTTTTTGCGCCAGCAGCTTGCGCACGTCGCTGGCCGGGACGTGGCCTTCGATGACATAGCCGCCGATCAGCGCCGTATGGCAGGAACCCAGCTCCTGCGGCAAGCCCAGCCTGGCCCGCACGGCAGTGTTGCCGCTGTCGTGGGCCGTCACGTCGAAGCCGTTGTCCTGCATATGCGCAATCCAGTCGTGGCAGCAGCCGCAGGTGGGGTCTTTCCACACCTCCACCTGGGGCCGCGCGGGTGTGGCGGCCCAGCCGGTGCTGGCAGCAGCGGCGGCACCGGCCAGGGCGCTCAGTTGCAAAAGGGCCTGACGGCGGGACGTGGAGTGCTGGGACATAACAACAACCTTTCAAAACGAAGTAGCTGGGGATAGGGTGCCAGGCGGGAGATTAGTTCCTAAACCACCACGTAGCGGCCAGGGCGGTGGTTCATCGACAGTACCTGATTGAGTACCAGCGCCGCTGCGACCGACCACAGCGCCCGCTCTGGCTCCAGCAGGACGAAGGCGCTGACCAGAATCACGCAGTCCACGGCCATCTGCACCCGTCCGGCCCGCCAGCCGTAGCGCTCCTGCAAGTACAGCGCGGCAATGCCGATGCCGCCCAGGCTGCAACGGTGGCGGAACATGATGAGCATCCCCACGCCCACCAGCACGCCCCCGGCCATGGCGCCGTAGGCCGGGTGAATGTCGTTCAGGGTGAACCAGTGCGGCTGCAACTCGGTGGCCAGCGACAGCAGGCCCACGGCGCAAAAGGTTTTCACGGTAAAGGCCCAGCCTAGCTTGCGCACGGCCAGCCAGTAGAATGGCAGGTTCAGCAGAAACAGCCACAGCCCCAGGCTGGTGCCGGTGCTGTAGTGCAGTACGAAGGCCAGGCCGGTAATGCCCCCGGTCAGCAGCCCGGTCTGCTGGAAAAAAGCCACGCCCAGGGCCACCAGCAGCACCCCCGTGGCAATGGCTGCGCTGTCCTCGGGCAGGGTGTGGGGCGGCGCTTCGGGGGCAGAGGTAATGATGGGGGGAACGGTATCGGCAGGGGGTGGGGTGGTCATGGTGGCTTGGGCAAAAACGGCGGAATTGTAAATTTCCGCCGATATCCTGCATACGAAAGTCCTTTGCGCAACATGTTCAGGAGCCGCGCCAGCGGCGCAGGCGCAGGCCGTTGGCCACGACCAGCAGGCTGACGCCCATGTCGGCCAGCACGGCCAGCCACATGCTGGCGTGGCCGGTGACGGCCAGGGCGAAGAACACCAGCTTGATGCCCAGGGCCAGGGCGATGTTCTGCCACAGCACGTTGCGGGTGGTACGCGACAGGCGCACGGTATCGGCCACGCGGCGCAGGTCGTCGTGCATCAGGACGACATCGGCTGTCTCCATCGCCATCGCCGTGCTGTGGGCGCCGCCCATGGCAAAGCCGACATCCGCCTGGGCCAGCGCAGGGGCATCGTTCATGCCGTCGCCCACCATGGCGGTGGGGCCGGTGGTTTGCAGCTGGGCCAGCCGGGCCAGCTTGTCTTCGGGCAGCAGGTCGCCCTGGGCGTGGCCGATACCGGCCTGGGCAGCGATGGCCTGGGCCGTGCCGGGGTGGTCGCCGCTGAGCAGATGCACTTGCAGCCCCAGGGCGTGCAGTTGCGCCACCGCTGCCGGGGCGTGGGGGCGCAGGGTATCGGCCACGGCAAACCAGGCCAGCACCCGGGTGGCGGTGGACAGCAGGCTGACGCTGCGGCCCTGGGCTGCCTGGGCGCTGACGAGTGCGGCGATGGCCGGGGTGGCCAAGCCCTGCTCTTCCACCCAGCGCAGATTGACCAAAAAGAGGGCCGAGCCATCGGCCCGTTGCGCCTGCACGCCGCGCCCGGGCAGGGCGGTCAGGGTGCCGATGGTTTGCTCCGGTGCGGCGGCCAGGCCCTGGGCAATGGCCTGGGAGACGGGATGCTCCGAATGGCGGGCAATGGCCCAGGCCATGTCGGCGTAGCGGGGGGGCGCGTCGGCATCCGTATTGTCGAAAACCTGCCAATCCTGCAGGCTGGGCCGGCCCGTGGTCAGGGTGCCGGTTTTGTCCAGGGCGATGTGGCGCAGGCGGTGCGCTGCTTCCAGCACGCTGCCGCCCTTGAGCAGCAGGCCGTGGCGGGCCGCTGCCGTCAGGCTGCTGACGATGGTGATCGGCGTGGACAGCACCAGGGCGCACGGGCAGGCAATGACCAGCAGCGCCAGCGCCTGGTAGAGGGCATCGGACACGCTCCAGCCCAGCAGCCACGGGGCCAGCGTGGCCAGCGCAATCGCCAGCAGCAGGACGATGGGGGTGTAGACGCGGGCAAACTGATCGACGAAGCGCTGCGTGGGCGCCTTGCGGGCCTGGGCCTGTTCCACGGCCCGTACGATGCGGGTGAGCAGGCTGTCGCCGCTGGCTTGGTCCACCTGGATGAACAGCAGCCCCTGCTGGTTGATGCTGCCCGCCCAGACGGTATCGCCCGGGCCTTTGTCCGCCGGGGTGCTTTCGCCGGTGATGGGTGCCTGGTCGATGCTGCTGAAGCCTTCGGCGACGGTGCCGTCCAGGGGAATCTGCTCGCCCGGCATGACCCGCACCAGGGCATTGACGGGCACGGCCTCGATGGCGGTGCTTGCATAGCTGCCGTCGTCCTGGCGCACCTGGGCCGTGGCGGGGGCCGAGGCCAGCAGTTGCCCGACGGCATCGCGGGCGCGGTCCATGGCCTGGTCTTCCAGGCGTTCGGCGGCGACGTACAGGGCCATCACCATGGCGGCCTCGGGCCACTGGCCGATCAAGAAGGCGCCGGTGACGGCCACGGCCATCAGCGCATGGATGCCCAGGCGCCTGAGGTCTTGCAGGCCCTGGCGGTAGATGCCCACCCCGGCCAGCGCAATGGCGACGATGGCCAGAACCATGCCCAGGTAGTGCAGGGCAGGGCTGCCGGCTTGCCCCCAGTGGGCGGCTTCTGCCCCCAGGGCCAGCACCAGGGCTGCACCGATACGCGGCCAGGAGGGCAGGTTGCCGTGGTCATGTCCATGGTGGTCGTCATGGCCGTGCTGGTGATCGTGCCCATGCTTGCCATGCGGGGCGGGGGCGCTGCATGTGCCGCAGCAGCTGGTGGTGGGGGTCGTGTGTTCCATGCCATGATTGGAAACCTGCAAGTAACTTCAAGGTCAAGCCCCATGGAAGAGAACGTGTTTTTACGCATCGGCGAGGCTGCCCGGCACAGCGGCGTCAGCGCGGCCAACATCCGGTTTTATGAAAAGCAGGGGCTATTGCCCGCCGCCCAGCGCCAGGACAACGCCTACCGCAGCTACAGCAGCGCCGACGTCCACCGGCTGCGCTTCATCCGCATGTGCCGGGCGATGGACATGTCGCTGCACGAGGTGCGTACCCTGCTCGATTTGAACTGGGATAGCCCGCAGGACTGCCGCGCCGCCACCGCCACCGTGGCCGACCACCTGGGCCACGTGCGCCAGCGCCTGGCCGAGCTGCAATTGCTGGAGCAGGAGCTATCTGCCCTGCACCAGCGCTGCAACGGCGACGGCAGCGCCCGCTGCGCCTTGATCAGCGCGTTGCACCGCCATGCCGAGGAAGACAGCTGGCAGCAGCTGGAGAAGGATGCGGCTGCCAAACGGCATGTGTAGGCATGTGTAGCCCACCCTTATGAGCGATTAACGCTGAAACCGCAGCAAGGTACGCGCCCGTGCCTGAACGTGATCGACGATGGGCAATGGATAGTCCAATCCCAGGTGCAGGCCGCAGGCCGCCAGTTCGGCAGGTTTCATCGCCGCAGGAAAATGCAGGTGTTTGTCGGGTACGT
>JAHRXD010000277.1 GCA_019104825.1 Comamonas sp. | reverse complement strand
TCGGCCTTGCGCCCGTTGTTGTCGGTCAGCGTGCCGTGGTCCATCACCTGCAGCAGCACGTTGAAGATGTCCGGGTGGGCCTTCTCGATTTCGTCCAGCAGCAGCACGCAGTGCGGCTTCTTGGTGATGGCCTCGGTCAGCAGCCCGCCCTGGTCGTAGCCCACGTAGCCGGGGGGCGCACCGATCAGGCGGCTGACGGCGTGGCGCTCCATGTATTCCGACATGTCGAAACGCACCAGATCAACGCCCAGGATGTAGGCCAGCTGCTTGGCCGCCTCGGTCTTGCCCACGCCCGTGGGGCCGCTGAAGAGGAAGCTGCCGATCGGCTTTTCCGGCTGGCCCAGGCCCGAACGGGCCATTTTCACGGCGCTGGACAGCACTTCCAGCGCCTTGTCCTGGCCGAAAACGACGCTCTTCAAGTCGCGCTCCAGCGTTTGCAGCTTGCTGCGGTCGTCCTGCGAGACGTTGGCCGGAGGAATGCGGGCAATCTTGGCGACGATGTTCTCGATGTCCACGCGCTCGATGCACGCCTTGCGCTCTTCGGCAGTGCGGATGCGCTGGGCGGCACCGGCTTCGTCGATCACGTCGATGGCCTTGTCGGGCAACTGGCGGTCGTTGATGTATTTGGCCGACAGCTCGGCCGCCGCCTGCAGCGCCTCGGGGGCATAGGCAATGCCGTGATGCTCTTCGAACCGGGTTTTCAGGCCTTTCAGGATTTCAATGGTCTCGGCCACGCTGGGTTCGACCACATCGACTTTCTGAAAGCGCCGCGACAGGGCGGAATCTTTCTCGAAAATCCCCCGGTACTCGGTGAACGTGGTGGCACCGATGCACTTGAGCTGGCCGCTGGACAGCGCCGGCTTGAGCAGGTTGCTGGCGTCCAGCGTCCCGCCCGAGGCCGCACCGGCACCGATCAGGGTGTGGATTTCGTCGATGAACAAAATCGCGTTGGGCTTGTCCTTCAGGGTTTTGATCACGCCTTTCAGGCGCTGCTCGAAGTCCCCCCGGTATTTGGTACCGGCCAGCAAGGCGCCCATGTCCAGCGAATAGACGGTGGCCTCTTCCAGCACTTCGGGCACCTTGCCTTCGGTGATGCGCCAGGCCAGCCCCTCGGCAATCGCGGTCTTGCCGACCCCGGCCTCGCCCACCAGCAACGGGTTGTTCTTGCGGCGGCGGCACAGGATCTGGATGGTGCGCTCGACCTCGTAATCACGGCCGATCAGCGGGTCGATCTTGCCCTCGCGGGCAGCCTGGTTCAGGTTCAGGGTGTACTGCTCCAGCGGCGAGGCTTTCTCGCTGCGCTCGCTGCCGCCCTCCTCGTTTTCTGCCGGGTTCTCGGCCTTGGCCGGTTCAGGCTGATCGCTCTTGCGGATGCCGTGGGCGATGAAGTTCACCACGTCCAGGCGGGTCACGCCCTGCTGGTGCAGGTAGTACACGGCGTGCGAATCCTTCTCGCCAAAAATGGCCACCAGCACGTTCGCGCCGGTGACTTCCTTCTTGCCGTTGCCGGTGGACTGCACGTGCATGATGGCGCGTTGGATGACGCGCTGAAAACCCAGCGTGGGCTGGGTGTCCACCTCGTCGCTGCCGCCGATCTGCGGCGTGTTGTCCTTGATGAAGTTGATCAGCGAGGCCCGCAGATCGTCCAGATTGGCCGAGCAGGCCCGCAGCACCTCGGCGGCGCTGGGGTTGTCCAGAAGCGCCAGGAGCAGGTGCTCGACCGTAATAAATTCGTGGCGCTGCTGCCTGGCTTCCACGAATGCCATGTGCAAGCTCACTTCCAGTTCTTGTGCAATCATTTTGCGTACTCCTTTGCGCTTGCGGATGGAATCAAAGCCTTTATGGGCTCAATGCTTGAGAACCATATAGGGCCGGTGAAGTTTCATTCAACAGGTTCACTCACCGCCTGTAGCGGATGCCCTGCGTGCTGGGCGGCGGCCAGGACCTGCTCGACCTTGGTCGTGGCAACGTCACGGGAATACATGCCGCAGATGCCTCGGCCATCGAGGTGGATTTTCAGCATGATGCGGGTTGCCTCCTCTCGATCCTTGCCGAACAACTCCTGCAAAACGATGATGACGAATTCCATTGGCGTGAAATCATCGTTGAGCATGACCACCTGGTACATGGGCGGTGGCAGCAGTTTGTGCGTCAAGCGCTCCAGCACCACCGAATCGCCATCTTCCCGGGCGGGGAAGAATTCCGGCTTCTTCGGGGTAAAGGGGGGGTTACGGGTTGCCATAGGAATTCATTCTAGCCAGCGGCCCACAGGGGCAAGCCAGCGGTAAGAGGGGAAAAAATCAGGTTTAACCAGCAAAAACATTGAAAATCCTGCTTGCTAGGGATGCTCTGCACGCATCACGCTGCCACGTGGGCGCTGCGGATCGGGATGGGCGGCACGGCGCAAACCGCAGCCATAGCGGTGCTATGGCGAGGATTTGCAACGCCGCAGACCGCCCGATGCCGCAGAGGCCCACGGCGCGATGATTCGTGCAGAGCATCCCTACCGCCACACCAGTTCGCACCCCTGGCTCCCTGCGCTGGCCCGCCAGTCCGCCAGAGCCGCATCGCTGGGATAGAACATATGCCGGGCGCCAAAGTCCAGCTCCACTTCGGCAGCTTCGTCCTCGGCCCGGCAGCACAGGGTCAGGCGCAGGCGCAGGCCATGCGCGGTTTCCATGCCATCGTCGCCCAGCACGGTCTGCGCCGGGTAGGTTCGCAGCAGGCGGGCCAGGTCCGGCAGCGCCGTACCGGCCTGCACTTGCAGATAGCGGGCAAAGCGGCAGCGGGCGTCGGCCAGACTCCAGACCTGGGTGGCCTTGATGCGCAGCCCGCCGCTGAAATGGTCGTGCTGCACCCGGCCTTGCAGGATGACGAACTCGTCGTCCTTCAATAAATCCCGGGCGCCCGTCCACGTGGCCTCATCGACCGAGGCTTCCAGCGTTGCGCTTTTGTCGTCCAGCCGGAACAGGCACAGCTTGCCGCGCTGGCCGTTGATGACGCGCAGGTCGCTGACGATACCGGCCAGCAATTGCGGCTCCCGGCTGTCGGCCAACTCGTCCAGCGGCGTGCGGATGAAACGGCGCACCTCGCCTTCGACCTCGTCGAACAAATGGCCGGAAAGGTAGAAGCCGATGGCGGTTTTCTCCTGGAGCAAGCGCTCTTTCACGCCCCAGGGCACGGTGTCGGGCAAGTCCGGCGCCTGGTTGCTGGCACCCTGGGCATCGTCGCCCATCATGTCGAACAGGCCGCCCTGGTTGGCATTGCTCCACTGCGCATTGGCAAACTCGAAAGCCGCATCCACGGCAGCCATCAGCGCCGCGCGGTTGCGTTCGATGCCGTCAAAAGCACCGGCCTTGATCAGCGCCTCCAGCGTGCGCTTGTTCAATTTGCTGCGATCTACGCGGGTACAGAAATCCCACAGGCTTTTGAACGGCCCCTGTACGTAGCCTTGCGGCCCGACACCCTGGCCCTGGCGGGCAGCAACGATGGCCTCGATCGCCGCCTGCCCGGTGCCCTTAATGGCCCCCAGGCCGTAGCGGATGACCTTGTCCGTCACCGGTTCGAAGCGGTAATGGCCCCGGTTCACGTCCGGCGGCTCGAAGGTCAGCCCCATCTTCAGCGCGTCTTCATGCAGCACCTTGAGCTTGTCGGTGTTGTCCATTTCCACGGTCATGTTGCCGCAGAAGAACTCCGCCGTGTAATGCACCTTCAGCCAGGCCGTGTGGTAGGCCAGCAGGGAATATGCGGCCGCGTGCGATTTGTTGAAGCCATAGCCGGCGAACTTCTCCATCAGGTCGAACACCTCGTCGGCCTTCTCCTGGCTGATGCCCTGCTTGCCCGCGCCTTCGCGGAACAACAGGCGGTGCTGGGCCATTTCCTCGGGCTTTTTCTTACCCATGGCGCGGCGCAGCAAGTCCGCACCGCCCAGGCTGTAGCCGCCCAGCACCTGGGCGGTCTGCATCACCTGCTCCTGGTAGACCATGATGCCGTAGGTCTCGGCCAGCACTTTTTCCACCAGGGGGTGGGGGTACTCGATGACTTCGGTGCCGTGCTTGCGGGCCACGAAGGAGGGAATCAGATCCATCGGCCCGGGACGGTACAAGGCGTTCAGGGCGATCAGGTCTTCCAGGCGGCTGGGCTTGGCCTCTTTGAGCATCCCCTGCATACCGCGCGATTCAAACTGGAATACCGCTTCGGTCTTGCCCTCCTGGAACAACTGGTAGGTCGGCCAATCGTCCAGCGGAATGTCCTCGAACTTGAAGTGTTCCTGGCCTTTGTGCCGTTTCTGGATGAACTCGCGGGCAATTTCCAGAATCGTCAGCGTTGCCAAGCCCAGAAAGTCGAACTTCACCAGTCCGATCTGTTCCACGTCGTCCTTGTCGAACATGGACACCGCCGATTCGCTGCCCGGCTGCTGGTACAGCGGACAAAAGTCGGTGAGCTTGCCCGGTGCGATCACCACGCCGCCGGCGTGCATACCGATGTTGCGTGTCATGCCTTCCAGCTTCTGCGCCATTTCGATGAGGTTTTTTACGTCCTCCTCTTTAGCCAGGCGCTCGGCCAGAATCGGTTCGGCCTCCAGGGCATAGGTGTATTTGTCGCCTTCCTTGGGCAGATTGGGCGGATAGCGCAGCGTGACGTGCAGCCCCGGCTTGTTCGGGATGAGCTTGGAGATGCCGTCGCAAAAGCCATAGCTCATGTCCATCACCCGCCCCACGTCGCGAATCACCGCCCGCGCTGCCATGGTGCCGAAGGTGGCAATCTGGCTGACGGCGTTGCGCCCGTAGCGCTCCTTGACGTACTCGATCACCCGATCACGATTGGCCTGGCAGAAGTCCACGTCGAAGTCGGGCATGGAGACGCGTTCCGGGTTCAGGAAGCGCTCGAACAGCAGGTTGTAGTGAATCGGGTCGAGGTCGGTAATCTTCAGCACATAGGCCACCAGCGAACCGGCACCCGAACCGCGCCCCGGCCCCACCGGACAACCGTTGTTCTTGGCCCAGTTGATAAAGTCCGCCACGATCAGGAAGTAGCCGGGAAAGCCCATCTTCAAAATGATGCCAAGCTCGAATTCCAGGCGCTCCAGATACTTGGGGCGCTGCGCATCACGCACGGTTACGTCGGGGTAGATCTGCGCCAAACGCTGCTCCAGCCCTTGCAAGGACTCGTGACGAAAGAACTCCTCGGTCGTCATCCCTTCAGGAACAGGGAAATCCGGCAGGAAGTTTTTCCCCAGTACCAGACTGACGCTACAGCGGCGGGCAATTTCCACCGTATTGGTCAAGGCCGACGGCACATCGGCAAACAACGCCTGCATTTGCGCCGCCGTCTTGAAGTATTGCTCAGGCGTGAAACGGCGCTGGCGCTTACGGCTGGCCAACACCTCGCCTTCGGCAATGCACACACGGGCCTCATGGGCCTGGAAATCATCAGGCCGCAAGAACTGAATGGGCTGGGTTGCCACCACCGGCAACTGCAAACGCGCCGCCAACTCCACCGTTTGGGCCACCAGGCTCTCATCCTCGTTGCGCCCGGCCCGTTGCAGCTCCAGGTAAAAACGGTGCGGGAAAATCTGCGCCAACTGCAACGCCTGCTGCGCTGCGGCATCCTTATCCCCCCGAAGCAACGCCTGCCCAATCCCCCCGGCATTGGCCCCGGACAGGATGATCAATCCATCGTTGAGTTCTTCCAGCCAGGCCCAGTCGACCTGTGCCTGCGTCTGGGTCTTGCCCAGGGGCTGGGTCCAGGCGCGGGCCAATATCTCGGAAAGATTCAAATACCCTTGGCGGTTCTGCACCAAGGCCAGCAAGCGGGTTTCCTCTTCTTCGCCCCGGCCCTGCATCAGCAGCTCGGCGCCCAGCAAGGGCTTGACCCCTTTGCTTCGGGCACTTTTATAAAACTTCAAACCGCCAAAGAGATTGTTGAGGTCGGAAATCGCCAACGCAGGCTGACCATCAGCACTGGCAGCTTTTAAGACATCGTCAATACGGCAGGTTCCGTCGACGACGGAAAACTCAGTGTGCAAGCGCAGATGAACAAACATAGGGCAGCGATTGTAGAAAGTCTGGTCAAAGCCAACCGGCCAGCCGCCCGAAAGCACCCGAAATCTCTGACCAGCGCCTCACTGATAGGCCGCTACAATGCGGGGCGCCTGTCCGTCCTGCCTGACTGCGACTGCGCGTGTCTTCCCGATTGACTTGAAAGCTGCGACACCATGCTGCGTTTTTCACGCCCCGCCCTTCTTATGACATTGGCTGCTGGTCTGCTGACTGGCTGCTCCACCGTAGAGGAGGATAAAACCGCCAACTGGACGCCAGAGCGCATTTATGCCGAAGCACGCGATGAAGCCAACGGTGGCGGCTACGAAAAAGCGGTTCCCTTGTTCGAAAAGCTGGAAGGTCGCGCCGCAGGCACGCCCTTGGCCCAGCAAGCCCAACTGGAAAAAGCCTACGCCCAATACAAATCGGGAGAAAAAGCACAAGCCGTTGCAACCCTTGACCGCTTCATGAAGCTGCACCCCAGCAGCCCAGCCTACGACTACGCGCTTTACCTCAAGGGCATCACCAATTTCAACGACAACCTGGGCCTGTTCGCCTGGCTGTCACGCCAGGATCTATCGGAGCGCGATCAAAAAGCCGCCAAGGAATCGTACGAGTCCTTCTATGAACTCACGCAGCGCTTTCCTGGCTCGCGCTACGCACCTGACGCCCAGCAGCGCATGACCTACATCATCAACTCCTTGGCGCAATACGAGGTGCATGTAGCCCGCTACTACTACCAGCGCGGCGCATACGTTGCCGCTGTAGCCCGCGCTCAAACCGCATTGTCCGACTACCAAGGCGTCCCGGCGAGCCAAGAAGCCCTGCAGATTCTGGTCAAGTCCTATGACAAACTGGGCATGACCGACTTGCGTGACGACACCCTGCGCGTATTGGAAGCCAACTTTCCTGGCGATAACAAAGACACTCCACTAACAAAAGCCAAGAATCCCTGGTGGAAACTCTGGTAAGTGCTTGTACGCTCGCCACCCACTCTATGGTGTGATTGCTGCGCAGGTCAACACACAAGACCGCCGTCCCCCGTTTTCAGTAGCACTTGGCTTTGGAGTCCGGGGCGATTCACCCTGGTAGGGGTACAAGCCATTAGCCGCAAAGGCGCATGCCTATTGAGTTCCAGAGAAAGCCGGGGGTACAACTGGTCAAAATTATAGGAGTACGCGGCCTTATACCCCCACTCCAGCGGGGCTGGAGGTGGACATCCATAGACTCCCATGGACAGTAAGCTGTTGATTTTACAAATAAAAATGGCGTCAACTGGACTTCGGTGGACACCCTTGGACGTTGTAATGGTGGTGGGGTGGAACCCTGCGCCAAACCTCAGTAACTCAGCGCCTTACAACCGCTTAGAACTGCTGCGGAAAGGTGCGGAATCCAACCCTTGAGTTCCGACTGTCTGTTGGCATGAACCGTGTGCAGGTAACCAGCCGCCAGTTCGATTCCCATTCCAGGAATTGAACCCGCGTCCGCAAATCCGGATCAGTTGGTATGGTTTCACTCAGCCGAACAGGCTCCGGGAACGACTGCGTGCTTCCGTAGTAAGCGCCGGAAGAATGCTTCGATCCGTTCAGCCGACCCGTGGCCGGTGAGCTCGTTGGCCCCGAAGCGATAGATCTCGTACCCGGCGAGCCGCAGGTCACGATCGGCCGCCACCATGTCCGCGTACCTGGCGAGGGATGGCTTCCCGTCTTCGGCGAAGTGCTGAGATCCGTCAACCTCGACGACCACACGGCTCGCATCGCTGAACAGGAGCAGGAAGTCCATGCGTTGCCGAGGCAAGCGTCCAGCCCCGCCGAGCTGCGCCAGCGTGTATGGGTCGTAATGCAGATAGACCTGCGGAATGAGGGCTGGCAGCTTGTCGCCGAAATCCTTGAATGCCCGGTAGTAGACGCTGAATACGTTTCGCTCGCCGTCCGACGCAAGAGATGCCATCAGACGTTGAGAAAGCGATCGCCGTGCATCTGATTCGTCCTGGATACCTTGCCGATCCTTCCACCACGAGAGCATCTCCTCCTTGGTAAGCCCGCTGGCTTGAATCGGGCGGTCATACACGAGGCAGTGCTCTTCATTCCTAACGATTCGGATGTCGTTGTTGATGGCATCCTGGATGACGATCTCGGGCTTCGGCCCCGTTGACGCGAAGATCAAATTCTTGGGCGCGCCAGATACGCCACCACTGATTCGACACACCTCGAACACCGAATATCCTGAGATGCTCCCCGATGGCCTTAGTTGGAAGCCGTCCGCCTTGAGGAGAGCATTCAGTGTCTCAACGAGCTGCGTCCGCTCCTTTCCTCTTCGGGCATTCGGAGAGACGACAGCTTCAAGCAACTTAAAGAACAGTTGTCGGGAACTGCTTAGAACGTGTTTACGATCTCCTGAGTAGCAGTGCCAGAAACGCCAAGTGGACGAACTGCAAGCTGGTATTGAGCCATCGCTCGCAGTTCTTCCATAGCCTGCGGTTCTTCTCCAGCCACGCAAAGCTGCGCTCCACGACC
>JAHRXD010000020.1 GCA_019104825.1 Comamonas sp. | reverse complement strand
CTGGTCATCGTCGGCCCCTGCTCCATCCACGATCCGCAAGCCGCGCTGGACTACGCCCGCCGTCTGGCCGACGTGCGCGAGCAGTACAAGGACACGCTGGAAGTGGTCATGCGCGTGTATTTCGAGAAGCCCCGCACCACCGTGGGCTGGAAGGGCTTGATCAACGACCCCTACCTGGACGGCAGCTACCGCATCGACGAGGGGCTGCGCATCGCCCGCCAGTTGCTCATCGACATCAACCGCCTGGGCGTGCCAGCGGCCAGCGAGTTCCTGGACGTGATCTCGCCCCAATACATCGGCGACCTGATCTCCTGGGGCGCCATCGGCGCCCGCACCACCGAAAGCCAGGTGCACCGCGAGCTGGCCTCGGGCATCTCCGCGCCGATCGGCTTCAAGAACGGCACGGACGGCAACATCCGCATCGCCACCGACGCCATCCAGTCCGCCAGCCGGGGGCACCACTTCCTGTCCGTGCATAAAAACGGCCAGGTCGCCATCGTGAACACGGCGGGCAACCAAGACTGCCACGTCATCCTGCGCGGCGGCAAAACGCCCAACTACGATGCCGCCCACGTCGCCGCCGCCTGCGCCGACCTGGAAAAAGCCGGCCTGCCCGCCACGCTGATGGTCGATTGCAGCCACGCCAACAGCAGCAAGCAGCACGAGCGCCAGAAGGACGTGGCCGCCGACATCGCCGGGCAGATCGAGGGCGGCTCGCGCCAGGTGTTTGGCGTGATGCTGGAAAGCCATCTGGTCGCCGGGGCGCAAAAGTTCAGCGCCGGGCAGGACGACGTCTGCAAGCTGGCCTACGGGCAGAGCATTACCGACGCCTGCATCGGCTGGGGCGATACCGTCACGGTGCTGGAGCAGCTCTCGCACGCCGTGCAAACCCGCCGGGAACGCGCCCGGGCGCCGGAAGCAGCCCTGGTGGATTAAGAAAATATTTGCCCGCAACAAAGCCCCTCGCAAGGGGCTTTGTTGTGAGGGGCAGACCGACTGCTTATTGCAGTTGGCCTTCTTCCTTGGCCTGGGCAGCGGCCTGCTGCTGCTCGTACAGGGCCTGGAAGTTGATTTCGGCCATGTGCACGGGCGGGAAGCCGGCGCGGTTGATGATGTCGGCCACGTTGCCGCGCAGGTAGGGGTAGAGGATTTGCGGGCAGGAGATGCCGATGACGGTGTTCAGCTGCTCTTCCGGGATGCCACGGATTTCAAAGATGCCGGCCTGTTTGGCCTCGACCAGGAAGACGGTCTTGTCTTCGATCTTGGTCTGCACGGTCGCCATCACCGCCACTTCATAGATGCCGTCGGCCACGGGGGTGGCTTCCACACCCAGCTGGATGTCCAGGCCGGGCTGCTCTTGCTCCAGCAGAATCGCGGGGGAGTTGGGCTGCTCCAGCGACAAGTCTTTCAGGTAGACGCGCTGAATTTGGAAAACGGGGGAGGTGGCTTGTTCGTCGGACATGAAAGGGTCGATCCAGTTCGGGGTTGAGAGAAGCCGGGGATTATGCCGCCCCGGCAGAAGGCGCCAGCGCCCGGCAGGCGCGGGTGCTGGCGCAGGCGTCAGCTATTGAGCAAAGGCAAAAGCCCGCCCTTGGCGTCCAGCGCCATCAGATCGTCGCAGCCGCCTACATGGGTCGCGCCGATGAAGATTTGCGGCACGGTGCGCCGCCCCGTGCTTTCCATCATCTCGGTGCGGGCGGCGGGGTCCTGGTCGATGCGGATTTCTTCGATCTGTTCCACCCCTCGGGCTTTGAGCAGTTGCTTGGCACGGATGCAGTAAGGGCACACGGCGGTGGTGAACATTTTTACGGCTTGCATGGCGGGGCCTTTTCCTGTCTTGATGGCAATCGGCGGCAATTGGGGACGCTTCAGGTTTTCACAACCGGCAAGGCGGCTTCGCGCCAGGCCTTCATCCCGCCTGCCAGCACCTCGGCCTGGGCATAGCCGAGCTTTTTCGCCACCAGCTGGGCGCGTGCCGAGCGCGGGCTGGTCGCGCACACCAGGATGACCGGCAGGGCCTTGTTCTTCACGGCCTGGGGCAGGCGTTCCTCCAGTTGCGACAGGGGGATGTTCCGGGCATTGGTGATGTGGCCGCTGACGTATTCCTCGGCCTCGCGCACATCGACGACCACGGCCTTGTCGCGGTTGATGCGCTGCACCGCCGCCTGGGGCGACAGGCCGATGCCTGCGCCACCACGCAAGACCGGCAGGGCCAGGCCAATGCCGGACACAAGGGCCAGCACGATCAGATACCAGTTTTCAATAAAAAAGCTCACGACAATCCTTGCAAATCAGCGGAAAAAAGGAAACGAAAAAAGTGCAAACGTTTGCGCCAAAACTGCGGATTTTAGGCGTTTGCCCAGGGCTGCCAGCAACAGAGGCTTCACTCAACACCTAGAATGGCGCGTTTACCGGCATCCGGGCCGTTTTTTGCTGCTGCCCGGACTGTTTAGAACGTGTTTACGACCTCCGCGCGGGTGTGCAGTCGCGGACTCGGGCGCTCTGCGTCGTTGCAAATCCTCGCCATAGCACCGCTATGGCTGCGGTTTGCGCCTAGCAGCCCATCCCGATTCGCATCCCGCACCCCTTCGCGCGGAGATCGTAAACACGCTCTTGGTACCGCTTGAATCACTTTAAAAACTGCCCTGCTATGTACAAACTCGTGCTTATCCGCCACGGCGAATCGACGTGGAACCTGGAAAACCGATTCACCGGCTGGACCGACGTGGAACTGACCGCAACCTGGGTGGCCCAGTCCCAGTATGCGGTCAATTTGCTAATG
>JAHRXD010000286.1 GCA_019104825.1 Comamonas sp. | reverse complement strand
GGCAAACCAGCCCAGGGCCAACATCACAGCGCTGTCGCCGTGGCGTTGCAGTTCCGGGTCTTTCAAGTCTTTGCGGTGCAGCTTGCTCACCATAGGCACACCGTCCACATCCTCAATGGCCCGCAAGTCCTGCGCCCAGTTGGCATCCATGGGCAGTTCGATCAGCCCGTCCTCAAACCCTTTGATGAGCTTGGGCATCCACTCGCCATACCACTTGGTGTTGAGCGTGACTTGATGCACATGCGTGTGGCCAAACTTGTCTGCCACCTCCTCGGCCAGGGGCGCCCCGGGGCCTGTGGCATCCATTGCGCCGCCGCAACGGTTGGGTAGGCGGCCAATGGCATGGAACACGATTTGCCGCTGCTGCGCATAGGGCACCTTGTGCATCTCAATGGCCACGCGCGTCTGGCGGCGCAGGCCCAGCGTCAGCGCATGGCCGCCCCATACAGAAAAGTCCCGGTGACGGGCATAGTCCTGCGAGAACACATGGCGCACGCTGGGGTCGAGCTTGTCCAGCACCGGGTCTAACTCGCGCTTGATCCAGTCCGCTACCCATGCCTCGCGCTCGTCCATGGTCAGGTGGACAAAATCATCATCCAGCGCCAGGCGCACCACGGTGCGGGCAGGCAGCACCTGGGCGCGGTCAATCCACACGCCCGGCAGGCGCACGCCGCTGCCATCGCGGGCAATCACGTCCAGCTCTTCACGCATGGCCGCCAGGCGCGGGCCATAGCTGGAGCGGATGCGCGTGTACCACTCCTTTTTACCTTCGGCGGTAGGGGTGATGCCCTTCATCAGGCAGACAAGCTCAAACAGGCCATTGGCCACGGCATCGTCAAACGTGACCTTGAGTACCACGGCATCGCTGCCATACAGGCCCGCCTCGATGTCATTGCAGAACTGGTGGAACGGGTTGTTCTTGCCGTTTTCCGAGCTGATGACGGTAATCTGCCCACCCCAGATGAGCAAGGCCGTGGCCGCGTCGATCACGCCCTGCACGTCAGGGTGGAAGGCCGCCTCGTCAATCACCACATGGCCTTGCAGCCCCCGGATGTTTGCCGGGCGGCTGGACAACGCACAGATTTGAAAGCCCGAAGCAAACCGAATGCGGTAGGCCAGAATCTCGCGGGTGTTGCCCTTCTCGTCCTGATCCTGGAACAGAAACTCTTCGATACCCGAAACTTCGCCCTGCGCCTTGGCGATCAGGCGGGCAAACTTGGCGCAGTAGCCAATGGCCTCCAGGCCCTTTTCCTTGGTGTCACCAATGTAGTAAACGTTGTCGCCACCCAGCGCCTTGGTGGTGGCCGCTACCAGCGTCTTGCGCAGCATCACGGCAAAGGTAATGCCGGTACGCCGCCCTTTGGGGATGGCAACAATGGATTGCGTCAAAGCCACCGCCGTGCGCTGGTGCGCCATCAGCAACCCATCGGCCAACAGGTTGAGGTTGGCCGGAATCTCGCGGGCGCGGGCGGGCAGCTCCTCCCACTCCACCAGGCGGATGGTGCTGGCCAGGGGCTTGAGTACGCTCATCAGCGCACCCCCAAGAACTCTTTGAGCCAGAAGTCCAGCTGCTCCTGCCCCATGCCCTGGGTTTTGGCAATCTTGGCCAGGTTGGCTTCCTGCTCGGCCAGCAACTCATCGCGGGCCGCTTGGCGAATGGCCAGGCGCTCCTGGCGGCTTGCCTTGCGTGCGGCAATCACATCCTTGGCCGCACGGGCCAGCTTTTGCACGGCACCAATGTCGACATCATCAGCCCCGGCCTGCATGACCGAGGCCTGCGTGGTCAGCGTCGTAATGGCCTGCACCATCAGCGCCCCGGCCTTGTCGTCCGGGTCTTCGCCCAGCTCCTGCACCAAAATCCCCGCCATGGCCTGCTGCTGGTGCATACGCTCCAGCATTTCTTTGAACGGCACGCTGAAACGATGAATAGCGCTGCGGCTGACATCCACCTGGGGGAACTTGGCCTGCACATCGGCCAGCAACTCATCCAGGGTATGACGGCCCTGGCGAATCAATTGCTCCAGGTATTGACGGGCTTGCGGCTCCAGGCGGGAGATGGACGATTTGCGGCCCATGCTGCTCAAGCCCCCGGGCGCTTGACGCCGTGTGTCACAGCCCGGCCCATGGCCACGTCCTGCCCGCGCTCGGTCAGCGTGACCACGGCCACGCCGCCCACGTCCTCCTGGCTGACCAGCCCCTGCTCGGCCAGCCAGGCCAGCTCGGTTTTGACCTGGTCGCGGGTGACGGCGTGGCCATAGCGCTGCAGCGCACTGCCCAGCACCGAGCTGTTGGAGCGGTACGCTGGCATCTCGGTCAGCACCCGCAGCAGCACCAGGCGCACGTCCTGACGTAAAAAATCCTGAAAACTCATCGCTGACCTCCTCCGTTCAATAAAAACTGATGCAGCAACCCCAGCGTGTGCTTGGCCCCGGCAAACTCACCGGCCAGGCCCTTGACCTCTTCCGTAAGCCGATTGACCCGCTCGTAAATCTTGGCCAGGTCGTCATGCTTGGGCGCGTCCTTGAGCGTTGCCTCCACCGCCGCCAGCCGCTTGCTGACGTGTTCCATCCCTGTTTTGAGCTGCGCCAACTGCTCCTCAGCGGATTCAAAGCGCTCCACGGAACGCTTTTCCTGAATGCGGGCAATCACCTTGGCCATCGCCCAAAACCCCATTACCGCCAGCGCAATCACCGTAATCAAATTGCCCAAAGTCACCTCAAAAACCATCGCCATCTCCTGCGGCCTGCGCCGTCGCCTGCACGTAGTCCTGCAACCCCATCACCTGGGCTGAGAGCTGGTCAGCAACTCCTGCCACTGCTGCATATCGCTGGCTGCACGCTCCAAGTGCCGTGCGGGCGGTGGCGGCTGCATCAGGCTGGGCGGCGGCGCAGGTATCCGCGCCGGGGCCGGGCAGGTGTGCAGCGGCATCTGCGTTGAGCTGGGCAATAACGGTGTGCAAGCTGCGCACGCGAGCGTCAGCAGCAGCCCCGGCAGCACGCAGCTGCGCCTCGCGTTGGGCGGTTTCATGGGTAATCCTCTCGGTTTCTTTTTGATAAGCGGCTTCTCGCGCACGCAGCACCTGCTGCGCCTGCACATGGGCGGCCAGGGTGTCGGCA
Source organism: Comamonas sp. (assembly GCA_019104825.1). GTDB lineage: Bacteria > Pseudomonadota > Gammaproteobacteria > Burkholderiales > Burkholderiaceae_C > Comamonas > Comamonas nitrativorans. The sequence continues at coordinate 172 of JAHRXD010000286.1, read as the reverse complement.
TCACGCCGGGCGTTGTCCGCTTCCCACTGCTGTGAATCGACCCGGGTTCCCTAGACACTTTTGAGCCGTTGGGAATGGCGTCTCTCGAACTCCACCGGCGAAGTACCGCCGGCGCTGCCGTGACGCCGCTTGGGGTTATAGAACATCTCGATGTAGTTGAATACATCGGCTC
>JAHRXD010000246.1 GCA_019104825.1 Comamonas sp. | reverse complement strand
GCCGGCCTGGCCTGGCCGACCTGGGTGGTGGTGATCGGCTACAGCGCCTACTTCGTGCTGCGCCGCCTGATGCGCACCGATTCCCTGGCCGGGCATTGGCTGGACGTGCTGATCCTGCTGCCCGCGTGCCTGTGGTTCATTCTGGTGGCGCCCAGCGACAACGCCAGCGGCTGGCTGATTGCGCGGCAAACGCCCAAACTGTATTTTCTGATTCCCCTGCTGGGTATCGTCAGCGCGGTGGCGCTGGCCCTTTACATGACGGCGCACCGGCTGCTGCCGCTGGGGCTGTTCGGCATGTTGTCCTACGTCGAGCCGGTGCTGCTGGTGCTGGCGGCCCTGCTGCTGGGCGAGCGCCTGGAGCCAGGGCAGGGGCCGATGTACGTTCTGATCGGCGCCGCCGTGCTGGTGATGGCCCTGGAAGGGCTGTGGCAGCTGCGCAACCGGCCGGGCGCCAGTTAATCCGTTTTTTTCACACACGCAAAGGAAATCACCGTGGAAAACAAGCAAGCAAATCCCATCCGTATCGGCGTGGTGGGCTATGGCAATCTGGGGCGCGGGGTGGAAGCTGCCGTCGCGCTGAACCCCGACATGGTCATCACCGGCATCTATACCCGCCGCGACCCCGCCCAGCTTCAACCCGCCAATGCAGCAACCCCGGTGTACCGCATGGACGACCTGGACGCCCACCAGGGCCAGGTGGACGTGCTGATCCTGTGCGGTGGCTCCAAGGACGACCTGCCCGCGCAGACCCCGGCCCTGGCGGCCCGGTTCAACGTCATCGACAGCTTCGATACCCATGCCCGCATCCCCGAACACTTTGCGGCGGTAGATGCAGCGGCGCAGGGCGGCAAGACCACGGCGCTGATCTCGGCCGGCTGGGACCCCGGCATGTTCTCCATCAACCGCGTGATGAGCGAGGCGCTGCTGCCCGACGGCACCACCTACACCTTCTGGGGCAAGGGCCTGAGCCAGGGCCACTCCGACGCCATCCGCCGCGTCCCCGGGGTGGCCCAGGGCGTGCAGTACACCATCCCGGTGCAGGCGGCGGTCGATGCCGTGCGCAGCGGCACGTGCCCGCAGCTCACCACCCGCGAAAAGCATGAGCGCCATTGCTACGTGGTGCTGGCCGAAGGCGCCGATGCCGAGGCCGTGCGCCAGACCATCGTCACCATGCCGCATTACTTTGACGAGTACGACACCACGGTGAACTTCATCAGCGTCGAGGAATTTGCCCGCGACCACAGCGCCATGCCCCACGGCGGCTTCGTCATCCGCAGCGGCAGCACCAGCGCCGGCACCCGGCATGTGGTCGAGTACCGCTTGCAGCTGGACAGCAACCCGCAATTCACGTCCAGCGTGCTGGTCGCCTATGCCCGGGCCGTACACCGCATGGCGGCTCTGGGGCTGCACGGGGCCAAAACCGTGTTCGACGTGGCCCCCGGCTGGATTTCCCCTAAGACCGCAGCCCAACTGCGCCAAGAGGCGCTGTAAATTTGCCGCCATAATCCGTAGCGCCTGTTTTCTGCAAGCAGGCGCTATTTTTTTATGGGTTCGGCGGGCGATGAACGCGTATTTTTTCAATAACAAAGGCAGCAAAGCATGATGTGGTGGATATTGGCGCTGGTTCTGGTGGTGGGCGTCCCCCTGGTGCTTTGGCGTCGTGCCGATGCTGCCGACCGGGCATTGAAACAGGCGCGGGCGCGGGAACTGGCGCTCAAGCAGGAACAGAACCAGAAGCTCAAGGAAATCGTCTTTCGCAAGCAGGGGGAAAACGGCGTCGGCAATGCCCCGTATGGCGACATCATGTGTGCCGACGGCGTGTACCTGCCCCTGCTGTGGGAGTCGGGCTTTGCCACCTCGATGGACGGGCGCTGGCTGCGCATTTCCAGTTACGGCCATGCCAGCCCGTACCTGGTCGATCGTAAGAAACGCTGCACCTGGACCTTGAGCGCCGAAGAAGCCTCTGCCGTCGAGGAAGTGCATTGGCGCCTGCCGCGCTGGAGCGGCGAGGACGGCGGTATCGGCGGTGGAATGCACGGCGATGCGCAAAGCCCCATGACAGATGCGCAGTTTGCTACCTGGCTGGCCGCCAACGTCACCAACGGCGCCATGCAGATGGCCGCTGTGCGTGATCTGTGGGTGCCCTGGGATGCCGTACCGGCACAGAAGGAAGAGGTGCCACCCGAATTGCCCTCCCCGCCCAGCGGCGGCAAGCTGGTCGGCGTGCAGCGTTATTGGCCCGAGTCCCTGCGTACCGAGCGCCAGCCGCTGGAGCTGTTCACCAAGCCGCAATGGCAGCTGCTGTTCGACGGCGAGCCACAACCCTGGGTGCTGGCCGCACACATGCCCTTCGTCTGGCGCGAAGATGGCCGGGCGCTGGCCATGTATGCCTATTCCGTCTCGCAGGGCAATCGCCAGCAGCGCCTGGCCCTGGCCGTGTGGGAGGCCGAGCGCGGCTGGCAGAAATGGGCCGAGCAGCAGCCCCCCGACCGCAAGCCCTGGGCATTGGTCCCCGTGGCCGAAGAGGCCGGGCAGCCGGCTTTCCGCTGGATGAAAGACCGCTTGCTGCAACGGGTGCGCATCGACACCCCGGTCCTCCAGCGCCTGTGCCAGGGCTCGCGCATCGAATACAGCACCGAGCCGGTGCTGGTGCCTGCCGGGCACCAGAACGATGGCCGCCTGCAATTGCGTCCCGCCCCTGTCACCAACCTGATGTGGGAGCGCCAGCTGCAGCACCCCGAACGCTGGCTGGCCCGCAGCGAGCCGGTGGCTGGCAAATCCCTGGCCTGGACGCTGGAATTGCCCGAAAGCGCCACCTCGGGCGAACGGGCCGCGTACCGCCTGCGCTGGGGCGAGGTCAGCATTCCCGGCCTGTGGGAGCTGGAACATGTCATCGTGCAGCGCACCTGGGCCGTGTTGTTGCGTTACCTGCAAAACGACGGGCAGGATGGCCAGGAGGGCGAAGCCCAGGTATGTATCTGGGATGGCAAGGAGCTTTTGCCGCTGAACCTGCCCTGGCCTGTCGCGCGGATTGTCCCCACCCCTGGGCTGAACCACCCGAAATCATTGCGCGTGCGGGTGCTGGCCATGATGGCCACGGTCAAGGACAGCGACGTTGATCTGCGCAAACCGGCCTGGCGCTGGCACCAGGACCCGTTTACCTGGCTGAAGCTGGAAAAGCCGGATCATTCCCCGCTGTACGAAGTGCGCGACATCATCCCGGACAGCCAGGGCGTATGGCGCCTGTTGCCCAGCTGGCGCACCATTGACAGCGTGCAGCACCCGTGTGCCGACGGCGATTATTTGTGGAACAACGTCAAGGACGACCTGTGGTGGTGGGGCGGAATGCGGCAATACACCCCGGAGCAGCCCCAGGACGATGCGCTGGTGCCGCGCTGCGATGGCATCAGCGTCACCCGCAGCGGCGTGGTGCTGTGCGGCACGGGGCCGGCAGCCCTGCCCCATCCGAACAACGAGGGCTGGCTGATCCTGCAACCGCCCGAGCGCCCGGCGTATGGCGCCATCAGCACCTGGAATCTGCATTGGCTACAGCCGCAAAAGCGCCAGGTGCGCACCCTGATCATTCAGGCCGCGATGCCGATCATGGAAGGCTGGGACAACCAGGGCATTTACTGGCGCGAAGACCAGCATGCGCCGAAGGCGGACGACGAGGCAGCCGCAGAAGCACCCACGCAACGCCCGCCCATCCAGACCATCGACCCGTTGCTGTGGCAGCGGGCCGAGGTGCAGGACCTGAAGCAAGGCCCCTACGGCCTGTGGCTGCGCAAGCAGGACATGCTGTTTGCCGAGGCCGTGCGCAAGCACCACGACTGGCCCTGGGAATCTGCCTCGGGCTGACGGTACCCCGGAACGCCGGGAGCAGGTTCAGTGATGGGTCATGCCCTGCTGGATGCGCTGCTCCAGCAGCACCTGCACGGCCTGAAATTCTTCCAGATCGGGGAAGGGGCGCAACTGGCAATGGCTGCCGGTTGCGATCCGCTCGATGGCATGAAAAATCGGCAGCGCAAATCCCTGGCCGTGCAGCAGCACCATCAGCACCGGCTGCAGCGAGCCGTTGGCCTGCGGCAATACCGCCTCCTGGCAGCTCAGGGTGTACTGGGCGTGGAAGCCGTACTCCTGGGCAATCCGGCGGTGGACTTCGCTGCCCGGGTGCACGGCATCGGCCAGGTACTTGGCCAGCAGATGCTGCCCGTCGGGCTGCTGCAGCAGGTCGGCAACAAAATCCTGGGACAGCTCGGCCAACTGCGCGGGTGCCTGCGCCAGACCTGTCCGGCTGGGACTGATCAGGTAGGCGTTGGGGGGGACTTTTTCCCCTTGCCCAATACGACTGGCTTGTGCGCAGGCAATCTGCTGATGAAGGTGCTTGAGCAACTGCCAGTCGGCATTTTCTAGTAAAGGCATAGGTCAATCGCTGGCGCAGAAGCAAAATCGATCAGGCATTCTAGCCCTGCTAACACGTTAAAAATAAATAGCAATTTCTCCAAAGTCGGAGGTGGTTTGCGGTATATAGCCCGGTGAACCGAACAAGGAGACCGCCATGGTGAAGCTACAAATACTGTCCGATTTGCATTTGAGCGTGGATGCGATGGCGCCGGTGGCGACCGACGCCGACATCGTGGTTCTGGCCGGGGACGTGGCCCGCCCGCAGGCCGCCGTGGCGTGGGCCAAGCGCTTTGCCAAGCCCGTGGTCTACGTGCCCGGGAACCACGAGTTTTATGGCGCCAGCCTGCCCGAGACGGTCGGGCAATTGCAGGACCTGGCCCGGGGCAGCCAGGTGCATGTGCTTGACAACCAGGCCGTGGTGCTGCACGGCGTGCGCTTTCTGGGCAGCACCTTGTGGACCGATTTCCAGGTCGCCGGCACGGGGGCGCAGCGTGATGCGGCGATAGCCCAGTCGCTCCAGTTCAATCGGGATTTCAGCCGTATTCGGCTGCATGGCGGTGCCGATGCGCGGCTGTTTACGCCGCAGGACAGCGCGGCATTGTTTGCCCGCAATGCCCAGTGGCTTGATTTCCAGCTGGCCACGCCCTTTGCCGGCCCGACGGTGGTGGTGACCCACCATGCCCCGGCCCTGCCCAGCGTGGCGGCACAGTTCGCCGGTTCCCCTTTAAATGTGAACTTCGTCTCCGATGCCCCGTGGCTGCTGGAAGGCCGACGGGCCGCCCTGTGGATTCATGGCCACATGCACCATCACTGCGATTACACCGTGGACGGAACCCGGGTGCTGTGCAACCCCCGAGGCTATGCCCGTGAAGGTGTGCCGGAGAACCTGCAGTTCAATCCGGCGTTCACCGTGGAGCTGGCCACCGCATAATCGGCGCCACTCCGGATAAAAGAATAGCTGCTGGCGCTTATCAGAAAAGCGCCAGCAGCTATTTTTATTGGTTTTATGGTGGCTTACAGGCCCAAGGCAGCAATCCCGGCCCTGGCGACCTGGGCATCTTCAGGCGCCTTCACGCCGGAGACGCCGACGGCGCCCAGGCACTGGCCGTCCTTGATGATGGGCACGCCGCCTTCGAGCAGGCCACCGGGGGCGATCGGGGTGACGCTCAGGAAGGCGTTGCGGCCATTGTTGATCATGTCCTCATAGCCCTTGGTATCGCGTCGGCCCAGCGCGGCGGCGTGGGCTTTGGCAGGGGCGATGTGGGCCGAGATGGCGGCTGCCCCGTCCAGGCGCTGCAGCCAGAGCAGGTGGCCGCCGTCGTCGACGATGGCGATGGTCACGGGCCACTGGTTCTGCAAAGCCTCGGCTTCGGCGGCAGCGGCGATCTGCTTGACGTCGGCCAGCTCCAGTGCGGGTTTGTTTTTCATAGCGTGCAATCCTTCATCAGTATTTGGTGAAACGATGGAATGTAGGACAACTGCGTCTTTCCTGGCGTGGCTATTTAGGAAAAACATTTGTGCATAAAACATACCCAGCAGCGCCGTTTGCCGAGGGAACTTGTCCGGGGGCAATTGCTCCTAGAATGCCGAGGGTACTGCAATGCGCAGTAAATACTTTTCATTACAGGAGTCTAGACCCATGCAACACCACTTTCCGACGCTGGATACCGCCGGCCTGGATCTCGTTCAACAGCAGCGCCAAAAGGTGTTGCGCAATACGTATTGGCTGCTGGCATTGAGCCTGTTGCCCACCGTGCTGGGGGCTTGGCTGGGTCTGAGTACGGGGATTACGCGCGGCCTGTCCGGCGGCCTGGGGCTGATCGTGTTCATGGTCGGGGCGTTCGGCTTCATGTTCGCCATCGAAAAGACCAAGCACTCCGCCATGGGCGTGGCCGTGCTGCTGGGCTTTACGTTTTTCATGGGGCTGATGCTCTCGCGCCTGATTGCCATGGTGTTGGGCTTTAAAAATGGCTCCGAGCTGATCATGACGGCCTTCGCCGGCACCGCCGGGGTGTTCGTCGTCATGGCCAGCCTGGCCACGGTCATCAAGCGTGATCTGTCCGGCCTGGGCAAGTGGCTGTTCGTGGGCGTGATCGTCTTGCTGGTCGGTTCGGTCATCAACGTGTTTATCGGCTCCACCGCCGGCATGTTGGCGATTTCCACGGCAGCCATTGCCATTTTCAGCATCTACATGCTCTACGACATCAAGCAGATCATCGATGGCGGCGAGACCAACTACATCAGCGCCACCTTGTCGCTGTACCTGGATGTCTACAACGTCTTCCAGAGCCTGCTGGCCCTGCTGGGGATTTTTGGCGGCGAACGCGACTAAGCCTGCGTTACCAGCTATCTGAAGATAAAAAAATAGCTGCTGGCGCTTGCCAGATAAGGTTTTCAGAGTTAATTCACTTCAAAAACCTTATCTGGAAAGCGCCAGAAGCTTTTATTTTTATAGTTCGATCAGAACGTTAGAACAGTTCCACGTCGTCGTGCGTGATCTGTTCTTGCTTGTTGAAGACGCCGAGAGCTTGCAAGGTTTCGTAGTGGCAGACGCGGTTGCGTCCGTTTTCCTTGGCGTAGTACAGCGCTTCGTCGGCCTGGCTCAACAACTGTGTGGGCGAAGGGGCGTGCATGTGGGCGCCGGAAAAACCCAGGCTGACGGTGATTTTGCCGATTTGCGGAAATTCGTAGTTTTGCACCGCCTGACGGAAGTGTTCCAGGGCAGTAAAAGCGGCGTCCAGCGTCATCGCCTGCAGCAGAATGACAAATTCTTCGCCACCGAAGCGGAACACCCGGTGCTGCGAGCCGAAGCTGGAACGCAGCAGATTGGCCACCAGGATCAGCACCTCGTCGCCAAAAAGGTGGCCATAGCGGTCATTGACCTGCTTGAAATGGTCGATATCGATCACCACCAGCCAGGGTTGCTGTCCCTTGTCCGTGTGCTTGCTGGCGTTGGACAGCCGCAGCAGGTGCTCGTCGAAGGTCTTGCGGTTGAGCAGACCGGTCAGGGCATCGCGCTCGCTGTAATCGAGCAGGCTCTGGTAGTTGCGGTAGACCTGAAAAATGGCCAGCAGGATATCCAGATCATGGCTGGAAAATTCGGCCGACTGGGTGATTTCGATGCACACCCGGGCCTGTTCGCGCATCCAGACCGGCAGCCACAGAATGTATTGCCCGGTGCAGGCCTGCCAGGCAATGCGTTCACGCTTGGCGGCCAGCCCTTCCTGCAGGGCGGGCAGGGTGCTGAGTCCCACGCGCTGCGGGTCGTGCAGAAAATCGACATCGGTATTGACCAGCTGCCCCTCTTCCAGCCAGGTACGAGGGCGCACCCAGTACTGGTCTTCGAAGGGATGAATCTCCAAAGCACGCACTTGCGTGATATCCGGCAGTTGCAAGAGGGTGGATAGGACAGAAAATTCCAGGCGCAAATGGTCGCGCTGGCCTGTCATGTGTACCAAGTTCTGCAGAATATCCATGGCAAGAATGCTTTCGCTGGTGTCGTTGTAAAGGGTCTAGCGTTTGCGAAACACCAGATCCCATACCCCGTGACCAAGCCGCAGACCACGCTTTTCAAATTTTGTCGTGGGTCGGTAGTGGGGGCGAGGCGCAAATCCGTCGGCGCCATTGGTCAGTTGGGGTTCGGCACTGAGCACTTCCAGCATTTGTTCGGCATACGGCTGCCAGTCGGTTGCGCAGTGAATGTAGCCGCCTTGGGCCAAGCGGGATGCCAGTTTGGCCAAAAACGGTGCCTGAATCAAGCGGCGTTTATTGTGCTTCTTCTTGTGCCACGGGTCGGGGAAGAAGACGTGGATGCCGTCCAGGCTGGCCGGCGGCAGCATATGCTCGATGACCTCGACAGCATCGTGCTGCAGGATACGGATATTGCCGATGCCCTGCTCGCCGATGCGCTTGAGCAAGGCGCCCACGCCGGGCTCGTGCACCTCGCAGCACAGAAAGTTGTCATCCGGGCGAACCTGGGCAATGTGGGCGGTTGCTTCGCCCATGCCGAAGCCGATTTCCAGAATCAAGGGAGCGGTACGGCCAAAGGCGGCGGTCGCATCCAGGGGGGCTGCCTGGTAGGGCAGGACGAACGCTGCGCCCAGTTCGGCAAATGCCTTGGCCTGACCGGTGGTTACGCGCCCGGTGCGGCGCACGAAGCTGCGGATGGTCTGAGGATGCGCCACATGGGCCGGGGCCGCACCGGGCGTGGCAGGGGAAGGAGGAAATTGGTTTTCAGTCACTTGACGATTGTATGTAGAGTGCCAGGCGTTGACCCAATGATTGAGGGCGTCGCCAGGGCATAACTGCGATAAATCTCCAGGGGGTGGGGGCAACCCCAGGAAACTGGCGGCTGCCAGCAATGTTGCCATGGCGTTGCCGGTATCGGCAGCCGGCGCACCGTGTTGCTTGGAAAGCTTCTCGCCGTTGGCCATGGTGACCAGGGGCGTGTGTAAATAGCCGGGGGTGGGGTAGCCCAGGGCGCTTTGCAGCAGGAGTTGGCGCGGCGTGTTGTCGCTCAGATCGGCCCCGCGCACGATCTGGGTAATGCCCTGGTCGGCATCGTCCACCACGACGGCCAGCTGGTAGGCCCAGAGTCCGTCGGCGCGGCGCACGACGAAATCGCCGCTGACTTCGGCAGGGCGCTGGGTTTGCCAGCCCTGGCGGCGGTCATGCCAGCGCAAAAGTCCGTCTGCGTCCAAGAAAAAAGGAGCTGTTTGCGTAGTCTGTATTTGGCGTGATGGCCAGTTTTTTATGAATTTTTCCAGATGAAAGCGCCAACTGCGCGGCGACTTGCCGTGCAAGCCGCTACGGCAGGTCCCGGGGTAGGGGCGCTCCTGGTGGCGTTGGTGGACACGGCCCTGGGATTGCCACGCCTGTTCCAGGTCCTTGCGCGTGCAGCCGCAGGGGTAGGCCCAGCCTTGGTCGAGCAGAACCGCCAATGCCTGCTCGTACAGCGCATGCCGTCGGGATTGCCAGACGGGGGGCGCATCGGGATGCAAGCCCAGTTGGGCCAGTTGCTGCAGAATGAAACGGTCGGCCCCGGGAGCGCAGCGTGCCGGGTCGATGTCTTCAATACGCACCAGCCAGCGCCCGTGGTGGGCGCGGGCATCCAGCCAGCTGGCCAGTGCCGCAGTGATGGAGCCTGCGTGCAGGGGGCCTGTGGGGGAAGGGGCGAACCGCCCACAGTATGGGGCAGACATGGGTGGGGAGTTAAACCGCTTCGCGCTTGGCCAGCGTCGATTTCACGCGTGTTGCCAGCTGGGCAATCGCCAGGGCGGCAGGGCAGCCAGGGCTGGCTTGCAGCAGCAACTGGCGGCGCATCACGGCGTCGCGTACTGCAGGATCGGCGGGGATGTCCCCCATATGGATCAGGCGCATCGGCAGGCCCGATTCGGTACTCACAAAGCGGTTGAGTACCTGTTGCAACTGCCCGGTGATGGCCCGCCCGTCGCCAGGACGGGCAGCCTGGTTGATGACCAGACGCATGTTGTGGCGCTTTTGCTGTGTGGCCAGAACCTTCATGGCGGCATAGGCATCGGTCAGCGAGGTCGGCTCCGGCGTTGCAACCACCAGAATTTCTGTCGCCAGCGAAAGAGAGAAAAGCACCACGTCGGAGATACCGGCGCCCGTATCGAGAAGCACCACGTCATAGTGCGGGGCCAGGGTGTCGATGGTGTGGATGAGCTGGTTGCGCACCTCGGGCGTCAGGCGCGAGTACTCGACCATGCCCGAGCCTGCCAGCAGGGCGTGAAAACCGCCAGGGGCCGTGACCACGGCTTCCTGCAAGGCGGCCCGCCCCGTAAATACGTCGTGCAGGGTGATTTTGGGATAGAGGTTCAGTACAACGTCCAGGTTGGCCAGCCCCAGATCGGCATCCAGAACGAGCACGCGCAGTCCCTGGCGGGTCAATGCGGCGGCCAGATTCGCCGAAACGAAAGTCTTGCCCACGCCGCCCTTGCCGCTGGTCACGGCAATGATGTTCGGGTGGGCGCTGGGGCGCTTGATGGTCGCGGTGCTCGCAGGCATATGGTTGGGAGGGGATGCAACGTCACTCATTGGGTTATCGCTTTCACTAGACGTTACCTGGAGACATGCTGGAGATGGACTCGGCAGCGGCACTTGTCGGCATGATCAGGCCGCTGAAGAGCAGGTCTTTTTCTTCGGCGGTGACGGTGCTGTCTGGTTGCGGTTCGATGCACACGCGGTTACGTCCTAGATTTTTGGCTTGGTAGAGTTGCTGGTCGGCGCGTTCTATCCATAGTTCATTGGTGCTGCGGATCCATTGCAGCGCATAGGCCCCGCCAATGCTGACGGTCAGCGGCAAGGCCTGGCCCGGACTCGCATAAAACGGCTGGCTGGCCACCATCTGGCGGATGCGGTCGGCAACATTCTTGCCATATGCAGGCTGGCAGGCCGGCAGGACGATGGCGAACTCTTCGCCGCCGTACCGGGCCAGAGTGTCCATCGGGCGCACACATTCCTGGAGCAACTGGGCTACATGCTGCAAGGCCAGATCGCCGACGTTATGACCGTAGGTGTCATTGACGGTCTTGAAGTGATCGATGTCCACCATGAGGAGCAAGGCGGCATCGCCAGAGCGGGCTACGCGGTCAAGCTCACCTTCCAGCACGGTCATCAACTGGCGCCGATTGGCCGTGCCGGTCAGTGGATCGCGCAGCGAGACGTTGCACAGGCCATCGACCACTGCCTGCAAGTAAGCCACGGGATCGCCCTGGGCATCGGGCAATTGTCCGCAGGCATCCCGCCCTAGCAAGGCCAGGGCTTCACCTAGCTGCAGACGGTCAATGCAGGAGGCCAGTGAAGCAGTGGGGAAGGGGGTGGTCACAGGTATCCGAAGTTCAACGGCAAAGATGGCATCAAGTGTAGCAGTCCGCCTTGATTTTTCTAGGGGCCTCAGGCCTGAAAGGCCCAACGCAAGCCCCTGGAAAAGCAGGTGATGGCACGCCTTATGCGCGTATTAGCGGTGCCGGGACTTCATGGCGCGTTCAACTTCACGTTTGCCCTCGCGTTCTTTGATGGTGTCGCGCTTGTCGTGTTCGGCCTTGCCTTTGGCCAGGGCAATTTCGCATTTCACCAGGCCATCCTTCCAATGCAAGTTCAGAGGGACGAGGGTGTAGCCCTTTTGCTCCACTTTGCCGATCAGGCGCCGGATTTCGGCCTTGTGCATGAGCAGCTTCTTGGTGCGGGCCGCATCGGGGCTGACGTGGGTGGAGGCGGTTTTGAGTGGCTGGATCAGGCAGCCGATTAAAAACAACTCGCCATTTTTGATCACGACGTAACCATCGGTCAGCTGGACTTTGCCGCTGCGCACAGCCTTGACTTCCCAGCCGTGCAGGACAACGCCGGTTTCGTACCGTTCTTCAAAAAAATAGTTGAAAGCCGCTTTTTTGTTCTCGGCAATTCGGGAGGGGGAGTTGGGTTTCTTTGCCATGGTCTTTCCAGCGAAAGTGCTGCAGGTCTCGGGCTCTTTCTACAATCACGCTTTCGCCAAGCTTGCAATTCTAAGTTTCTCCAGCCCTTCCCAAGGGAGGAAAGCCCTTGCGTGACAAAAAGGTCTTCACTCCGTCTGCCCATGAAATCTGTCAATAAGTCGGTACTGATCTGGTACAGCCCCGAGGAAATGTTTGCGCTGGTGCGTGATGTTGCGCACTATCCGGAGTTTTTGCCCTGGTGCTCGCACAGCCAGGTTCTGGAGGAAAGCGAGCAAGGCATGACGGCCGAAGTGGGCATGTCCATGGCGGGTTTGCGCAAGGCCTTTGTCACACGCAACCAGTATGACGGGCACAGCAAAATCAGTATGCGCCTGGTGAAGGGGCCATTTTCCCGGCTGGAGGGCAATTGGCGGTTCCTCCCCGTGGGCGATGGTCAGCAACGGGCGTGCAAGGTTGAATTGCAGTTGGTGTACGGTTTCGACAGCGTGGCCTTGGCGGCGCTGATCGGGCCGATTTTTGATCGTATCGCCAACAGCATGGTCGATGCCTTTATTCAGCGGGCGGAAAAAGTGTATGGCTGATGCGCAGATACTGCTCTGGCGTTCGCTTCAGGCCGGTCAGGTGGAGGAGCTGGCGCTGGCACTGCCCTTGCCGGCCACCGTGGCGGATGCAGTCCAGGTGGCGGGCTGGCCTGCCGTTGACGTGTGCGGTATCTGGGGGCGGGTTTGTGCCGCCAATACGCTTTTGCACGATGGGGACAGAGTGGAGCTGTATCGCCCTCTGACCGTCGACCCCAAGGTTGCCCGGCGGGAGCGCTTTATTCAGCAAGGTGCGCGGGGAGCGGGCTTGTTTGCAGCCCGCCGGCCTCATAGCAAAGCGGGTTACTGATCAGTCTTTGGGCAACGGGCCGCAGTCGCGGGCCATGATTTCCCGTACGCGGCGGATATCTTGCTGGCGCTGCAGATCGCTCATGGTCGTACGCTGACCATCGGGGCTGATTTGGGCCAGTGGCACGTCGGCCTGCAAGGTGCGCAGGGCAGTCTGGGCACGGTTGCAGTTTTCCTGGCGCTGTTGCAGAAGTTTGGCCTGTGCCTCTTTTTTCTGCTTTTCTTCGGCGGCCTGGCGGGCCGCCTCCTGTTTTTGCTGTTGCAGGTCCTGGGGCGTTGCTTCGCTGGGTGCCGGTGGCGTCGTCGCGTCAGGCTCGGCAGGAAGTTCGGCCTTGGGCAAGCTGACCGGGGAAACGGTGTGGGCCCATGCCGGCGCTTTCAGAATGTTTTTCTCTGGAATATGTACCGGCGGCGGGCGGTCGCTGTAGGTGTTGCGGCCATGTTCATCGATCCATTGCCACTGGGCAAAGGCACTGGTGGCAGTGAAGCAGGTCAAGCAGGCAAACAGGGCAAAAGAGACTCGCATTTCCATGCCATCCAGTGTAGCGGGGGATGGTTGTGCCGGTAGTGGTTTTTTGTTTGTTCCATGCAACGGTAAAAACCCACGGCTACAATTTACCTTTTGGAGCCAACCCTATGCGCCTTCTTGGAAAAGCACTGACTTTTGACGACGTCCTGCTCGTTCCCGCCTACTCCGAAGTCCTGCCCAAGGACGTTTCCCTCGCTACCCAGTTTACCCGCGACATCACCTTGAACCTGCCCCTGGTATCCGCTGCCATGGATACCGTCACCGAGGCCCGCCTGGCGATCGCCATTGCCCAGGAAGGCGGCATCGGGGTGATTCACAAGAACATGACGGCGCAGGAGCAGGCTGCCGAAGTGTCCAAAGTCAAGCGCCACGAGTCCGGCGTGGTGCATGACCCGGTGGTCATCACCCCTGAACACACGGTGCTGCAGGTGTTGCAACTGTCCGAAGAGTTGGGGATCTCCGGCTTTCCGGTCTGCGATGGCGGCAAGGTCGTAGGTATCGTCACCAGCCGCGACGTGCGCTTTGAAACACGTTACGACGTCAAGGTGCAGCAGATCATGACGCCGCGCGAAAAGCTCATCACCGTCAATGAAAAAGACGGCACCAGTCCGGCAGAAGCCAAGGCGCTGCTCAACAAACACAAGCTCGAACGCCTGCTGGTGGTCAATGACGCTTTCGAGCTGAAGGGTCTGATTACCGTCAAGGACATCAACAAACAGACCATTTTCCCGAACGCCGCCCGTGACAACGCGGGCCGTTTGCGCGTGGCTGCCGCCGTCGGTGTCGGGGCTGGTACGGAAGAGCGTGTCGACCTTCTGGTCAAGGCCGGGGTCGATGCCCTGGTCGTCGATACCGCCCACGGTCACAGCAAGGGCGTGCTGGATCGCGTGCGCTGGGTCAAGCAAAACTATCCGCAGGTGCAGGTCATCGGCGGCAATATCGCCACCGGCGCGGCAGCGCTGGCCCTGGTGGAAGCAGGCGCCGATGCCGTCAAGGTCGGGATTGGCCCGGGCTCCATCTGCACCACCCGCATCGTTGCGGGGGTGGGCGTGCCGCAGATCATGGCCATCTCCAACGTGGCCCAGGCGCTCAAAGGCACGGGGGTGCCGCTGATTGCCGACGGCGGCATCCGCTTCTCCGGCGATATCGCCAAGGCGCTGGCTGCTGGGGCTTCCGCCATCATGATGGGGGGGATGTTTGCCGGTACGGAAGAAGCACCGGGCGAAGTCATCCTGTACCAAGGCCGTAGCTACAAGAGCTACCGTGGCATGGGTTCGATTGGTGCCATGCAGCAGGGTTCGGCGGATCGCTACTTCCAGGAATCGACCACGGGCAATCCCAATGCCGACAAGCTGGTGCCCGAAGGCATCGAAGGCCGTGTGCCCTACAAGGGTTCGATGGTGTCCATCGTTTACCAAATGGCCGGTGGCGTGCGTGCGGCGATGGGCTATTGCGGTTGCAAGTCCATTGCGGAAATGAACGACAAGGCCGAGTTCGTCGAAATCACTGCGGCCGGTATCCGCGAATCCCACGTACACGACGTGCAGATCACCAAGGAAGCCCCCAACTACCGTGCCGATTGAGCCGGATTGGACTTTTTAATCCAATGGCCCGTTGCCCGTTGTTGGACAACGGGCCATTGCCATTCTTTTCATGATGGATTGCTATGCAACACGACAAGATTCTGATTTTGGACTTTGGCTCCCAGGTCACCCAGCTGATTGCCCGCCGTGTCCGTGAAGCGCATGTGTACTGCGAAGTGCATCCCTGCGATGTCGGCAGCGACTGGGTGCGCCAGTTTGCGGCCGATGGCCGGTTGAAAGGCATCATCCTCTCCGGCAGCCATGCCAGCGTGTACGAGGTGGACGACAAGGCGCCGGACGCCGTGTTCGAGCTGGGCCTGCCCGTGCTGGGCATTTGCTACGGGATGCAGACCATGGCGAACCAGCTTGGCGGCAAAGTGCAGGGCAGCGATAGCCGTGAATTTGGCTATGCCGAAGTGCGTGCCCACGGCCACACGGCCTTGCTGAAAGACATTGCCGACTTCACCACGGCAGAAGGCCACGGCATGCTCAAGGTCTGGATGAGCCATGGCGACAAGGTGACCGAACTGCCCCCGGGCTTCAAGGTCATGGCCTCCACGCCGTCCTGCCCGATTGCCGGCATGGCCGACGAGTCGCGCCGTTACTACGCCGTGCAATTCCACCCGGAAGTCACGCACACCGTGCAGGGCACGGCCCTGCTCAACCGCTTCGTGCGCGAGATCTGTGCGGCCAATGCCGATTGGGTGATGGGCAATTACATCGACGAAGCGGTGCAGAAAATCCGTGAGCAAGTCGGTGACGAGGAAGTCATCCTGGGCCTGTCCGGCGGGGTCGATTCCAGCGTGGCGGCGGCGCTGATTCACCGCGCCATCGGTGACCAGCTCACCTGCGTGTTTGTCGATCACGGCCTGCTGCGCCTGAACGAAGGCGATATGGTCATGGACATGTTCCAGGGCCAGTTGCACGCCAGGGTGGTGCGTGTCGATGCCAGCGACCTGTTCCTGGGCAAGCTGGCCGGCGTCACCGAGCCAGAGGCCAAGCGCAAAATCATCGGCGGACTGTTTGTCGATGTGTTCAAGGAAGAAGCTGCCAAACTCAAAGCCAGCGGCCAAGGCCACAAGGGCGCGACCTTCCTGGCGCAAGGCACCATTTACCCCGACGTGATCGAATCGGGCGGCAAAAAGGCCGTCACCATCAAAAGCCACCACAACGTTGGCGGCCTGCCCGAACAACTGGGCCTGAAATTGCTGGAGCCGCTGCGCGACCTGTTCAAGGACGAAGTGCGCGAACTGGGCGTGGCCCTGGGCCTGCCGCGCGAGATGGTCTACCGCCACCCCTTCCCCGGCCCCGGTCTGGGTGTGCGCATTCTGGGCGAGGTGAAGAAGGAATACGCCGACCTGCTGCGCCGCGCCGACGCCATCTTCATCGAAGAGCTGCGCAGCCATATGGATGAGGCCACCGGCAAGAACTGGTACGACCTGACCAGCCAGGCGTTTGCCGTCTTCCTGCCAGTGAAAAGCGTGGGCGTGATGGGCGATGGCCGCACCTACGACTATGTGGTGGCCCTGCGTGCCGTGCAGACCAGCGACTTCATGACGGCGGATTCGGCGGAGCTGCCCTATCCGCTGCTGAAGAAAGTGGCGGCCAGAATCATCAATGAAGTGCGCGGCATCAACCGTGTGACTTACGACGTATCGACCAAGCCGCCGGCGACGATCGAGTGGGAGTGATTTCCCCCTGGAGATGACCCAGCCAAGGGCAATCATCTAAAAAAATAGCTTGTACCGCTGATATAGACTAGATTTCAGATAGTTTTATACCTGAAATTCAATCCATACCAGCGGTACAAGATTTTTAAATAATAGCGGTGGCGGATTCGTTTATTTCATCGTGATGGTGGTGTTCACCCCGTCGCTGCTGCTGCCGTGGTCTTCGTACCAGCGGGCCGTGACGGTTTTGGTCTGTGTCCAGAACTGCACGGCCTGTTTGCCGTTGGGCCCCAGGTCGCCCAGCTTGGAGGCCCACGAGCCGGTGAAGCTGAAATAGGCCACGGGCACGGGGATGGGCACGTTGATGCCCACCTGCCCGACGTTGATGTCGTGCTGGTACTTGCGGGCCGCCCAGCCGCTGCTGGTGAAGATGGAGGTGCCGTTGCCGTTGGGGTTGCGGTTGATGAAGGCGATGGCGTCTTCCAGTGTGTCCACGCACACCACGTTGAGCACCGGGCCGAAGATTTCCTGCTGGTAGATGTCCATGGCGTCGGTCACATCGGCAAACACCGTGGGGCCGACGAAGTTGCCCTGCTCATAGCCGGGCACCACGCAATCACGGCCGTCCAGCAGCAGCGTGGCGCCTTGGGCGACGCCGGCGTCGATCAGGCCCACCACGCGCTGCTTGGCGCGCGGGTTGACCAGCGGCCCCAGGTCGGCGCCGCGGTCGGTGCCGGGGCCGACCTTCATGGCCTTGGACTTGGCGACCACATCGGGCAGCCAGTCGCGTGCCGCGCCGACGAACACGGCGACCGAGTTGGCCATGCAGCGCTGGCCTGCCGCGCCGAAGGCCGAACCCAGCAGGTTGTTCAGCGCATGTTCCTTTGGGGCGTCGGGCATGACCACGCAGTGGTTCTTGGCACCCATCATGGACTGCACGCGCTTGCCTGCCTCGCTGGCGCGGCGGTAGATGTGGGTGCCCACATGCGTGGAGCCGATGAACGAGAGCGCCTTGATGTCCGGGTGGTCGCACAGCATGTCGGCCACTTCCGGCCCGCCGTGGATGACGTTCAGCACGCCGGGCGGTACGCCGGCCTCGTGCGCCAGCTCGACCAGGCGCATGGTGGAGCTGGGGTCTTGCTCCGACGGTTTCAGCACGAAGGTGTTGCCGCAGGCAATGGCCATCGGGAACATGAAGCACGGCAGCATGACCGGGAAGTTGAATGCGGTGATGCCTGCGCCCACGCCCAGGGGTTGCA
The DNA here is from genome assembly GCA_019104825.1 of Comamonas sp. GTDB lineage: Bacteria > Pseudomonadota > Gammaproteobacteria > Burkholderiales > Burkholderiaceae_C > Comamonas > Comamonas nitrativorans. Next base: position 10,178 of record JAHRXD010000246.1, on the reverse strand, counting down.
GCAGGTTGTAGACGTCCACGCCGGTGGCGGCGTTCTCGGCAATCTCGCCCAGTTGCAGGGTGGTGATGGAGCAGGCGTGTTCCACCACTTCCAGGCCCCGGCCCACTTCGCCTTCGGCGTCCGGCAGGGTCTTGCCGTGTTCGCGGGTGATGAGCTGGGCCAGCTCGGCGCTGTTCTCGCGGATGAGCTGCTGCAGTTTCAGCATGATGCGCATCCGTGCGCCCAGCGAGGTGCTGCGCCAGGTCTGGAAAGCGGCGTGGGCGTTGGCCACGGCCAGTTCGACTTCTTCGCGGGTGGCGAAGGGCACGCGGGCGACGACTTCCTGCGTGGCAGGGTTGGTCACGTCACGCCATTCGGTGCTTTGGGAGGGGTAGGGCTTGCCGCCGATGAAGTGGTGGATGGTGGTAGGGGTGGTCGTCATGATGGCTCCGGGTTTCACTGTTTGACCAGCGGGCAGGCCGACTGGGCCAGGGGTTTGAAGGCGGTGTCGGCGGGGATGGTGCTGACGGTTTTGTAGTAATCCCACGCGCCCTTGGATTCCTTGGGCGCTTTCACCTGGAACAGGTACATGTCGTGGATCACGCGGCCATCGGGGCGGATGCTGGCGTTGCGCATGATCGGGTCGTCGATGGGCAGCTCGCGCATTTTCTGGGCGATGACTTTGGAGTCGTCGGTCTTGGCGGCGGCCACCGACTTCAGGTAGTGCAGCGTGCTGGAATACACCCCGGCCTGCACCATCGTCGGCTTGTAGCCCTTGTGCAGTTTCTCGAAGCGGGCGGCGAAGGCGCGGGTCTTCTCATCCATGTCCCAGTAGAAGCCTTCGGAGAACATCAGGCCCTGCGCCTGGCGCAGACCCAGCGAATGCACGTCGGTCAGGAACATGAGCAGCGAGGCGACTTTGGTGCCTTTGTCGCCGGTAATGCCAAATTCCCGCGCCGCCTTGATGGCGTTCACCGTGTCCTGCGCCCCGTTGGCCAGGCCGATCACCTGGGCCTTGGAGTTTTGCGCCTGCAGGATGAAGGAGGAAAAATCGCTGGCGTTGAGCGGGTGGCGCACGCTGCCCACCACGGTGCCGCCGTTGGCCTTGACCATTTCGGAGGCATCTTTTTCCAGCGAGTGGCCGAAGGCGTAGTCCACGGTGACGAAGTACCAGCTCTTGTCGCCGTTCTTGGTCAACGCCGCCGCCGCGCCGGAGGCCGAGGAGTAGGTGTCGAACATCCAGTGAAAGCCGTTTTCCGCGCAGTCCTCGTCGGTCAGGCGCGTGGTGGCCGGGCCGCTGTACATGGCGATGCCGCCTTTTTCGCGCACCAGCTTCTGCACGGCCAGGGCGGCGGCGGAGTTGGTGATGTCCACGATGGCATCCACGCCGTCGCGGTCCAGCCATTCGCGGGCGCGGGTGGCGGCAATGTCGGCCTTGTTCTGGTGGTCGGCGCTGACCACCTCGATCTTCATGCCCTTGCATTCGGCTTCCAGGCAGTCGTTGATGGCCATCCTGGCCGCCACCACCGAACCGGCGCCGCCCATGCCCGAGTAAGGGCCGGCCATGTCGGTCAGCACGCCGATCTTGACGGTGTCGTTGGAAATCTGGGCCTGTGCGGTTGTGCCGCAGGCGAGGGCGGCCAGCGTGGCCAGGGCGAGGGTATGCCGGGTGAATCGCATGGGGTGTCTCCTTGTTGTATGGGGTGGCGCGGGCGGTTCGGTGCCGCGCCAAGAAACACTCTACTGGAGCAGTAATGCAAATGGATCAGGTATTTAGGCATACACTGCTTGCAAAATTGCACCACCATGCCAGCAGATCACATCAATTGGGACAATTTGCGCCTGTTTCTTGCCGTCGTCCGTGCCGCGTCCGCGCAGGAGGCGGCGCGGCGTCTGGGGCTGGATCACTCCACCGTCACGCGGCGTTTGCACCGGCTGGAAAAAGAGCTGGACGCCCAGTTGTTTCAGCGCACGTCGGCCGGCCATGTCCTGACCACCGCCGGGCACCGGCTGCTGGAGCATGTTGAGCGCATGGAAAGCAGCATGGTGCTGGTGGGCGAGGACATCGGCGGCGACAGCCATACGCTGACCGGCAACGTGCGCCTGGGGGCGACGGAGGGCTTCGGCAGCTTTTTCCTGGCCCCGCATCTGAGCCATTTTTGCGAGCGGCACCCGGCCATCCAGGTGGAGCTGCTGATCGTGCCGCGCTTCATCAACCTTTCGCAGCGCGAGGCCGATCTGGCCGTGAACATCGAACGCCCGCAGGGCAGCGGGCAGGTGTGCAGCCGCCTGACCGACTACCGCCTGCGCCTGTATGCCAGCCGCAGCTACCTGGAGCGGCATTCGCCCATCCGCCGTTTGGCGGACTTGAGCGCCCACCGCTTCTTCGGTTATGTGGAAGAGCTGGTGTTCAGCCCGGCCCTGCGCTATCTGGTCACTATTGCGCCCGATGCCCCCACGCCGCTGCGCAGCACCAGCGTGGTGGCCCAGTACCACGCGGTGCGTGAAGGGCGCGGGTTGGCGGTGCTGCCCTGCTTCATGGCGGCGCAGAGTGCAGAGCTGGTGCCGGTGCTGACCGACGAGATCGACCTGCTGCGCACCTTCTGGATTGCCGCGCCCGGCGACCGGCGCGAACTGGCCCGGGTGCGGGCGCTGTGGGAGTTTGTGCGCGAGGCGGTGCAGTGCAACCAGCCGTTGTTGATGGGGCAGTCGCAGGAGTGGTGCGCCATCCGGTAGCTGTCGTGTGCCCGCCATGAAAAAAAGCCGCCAGCCCTGACAAGGTGCTGGCGGCTTTGCGTTACGGGTTTACAGGTTCTCAGTCCTGCGTGCCTTCGCTTTCGTTGGCTTCGCTGTCCTGGCGCTGGAGGGCGGCATCGACCACCAGCTTGTCTTCCACGGTGGCGAACTTGCTGTATTTGCCCAGGATGCCGACCAGTTGGCCATAGGCGCGGGGGTTGCCGGCCAGGCACTCGCGCTGTTCCAGGAAGTCGGCCTCGCCGGTGAAGTTGCCGATCAGGCCGCCCGCTTCGGTGACGAGCAGGCTGCCCGCCGCCACGTCCCAGATGGACAGGCCGGTTTCAAAGAAGCCATCGCAGAAACCGGCGGCCACGTAGGCCAGATCGAGCGCCGCAGCACCGGGGCGGCGCACTCCGGCGGTGCGCTGGGTGATTTCGCCAAACATGCGCATGTAGGCGCGGAAGTTGTCGCCGGGGCGGAAGGGGAAGCCGGTGGAAACCAGGCAGTCCTTCAACTGGGTGCGCTTGGAGACGCGGATGCGCCGCTCGTTCAGGAATGCGCCCCGGCCCCGGGTGGCGGTGAACAGGTCGTTGCGCGTGGGGTCGTAGACCACGGCATGTTCGATCTTGCCCTTGAAGGACAGGGCGATGCTCACGCAATAGACGGGAAAGCCGTGGATGAAGTTGGTGGTGCCGTCCAGCGGGTCGATGATCCAGACGTAGTCGGAATTTTTCGCCCCATGCTCCTGCCCCGATTCTTCGGCCAGGATGCCGTGGCCGGGGTAGGCAGTCAGCAGGGTGGAGATGATGGCATCTTCGGCGGCGCGATCGACTTCGGTGACGAAGTCATTGACCTGTTTTTGCGCCACGCGCACGGATTCGATGTCCAGGGCGGCGCGGTTGATGATGGCGCCGGCGGCGCGGGCGGCCTTGATGGCCACGTTGAGCATGGGGTGCAGTGAGGACGGCATAAATTGTGCAAAAGGCAGCCAGCACCTGCGCAGGAAAAGCACAAGGCGTGATTCATATCGTGCAAATTGGCACCGCTGGCCGCGGGTGAAGAACGTATCCACCGCCATCCGGCGATGCGGACGGCGACAATAGGGGCAAGATTTTAACGGCCTTGCACAAAACCGTGCAGGGCGCTTGCCATGAAAACCCGTTTTGTTTTGATTGAAACCAGCCATGCCGGCAATGTAGGGGCTGCGGCGCGGGCCATGAAGACCATGGGCTTTGACGACCTGGTGCTGGTGCGCCCGCGCTGGGCCAACGTGCTGCGGCGCGAGGAAACCATCCAGCGGGCCAGCGGCGCCCTGGATGTGCTGGCCAACGCCAGGGTGGTCGATAGTCTGGACGAGGCGCTGGAGGGCATCAGCCACCTGTGTGCCACGGCCATGACGCCGCGCGACTTCGGCCCGCCGACGCGCACGCCGCGCGAGCATTTCGAAGGGCTGGTGCAGTCCTGGCAGAAAAACGGGCTGCCCACGCCGCAAGGGCAGGAGGCAGCCGCACCGGGGGAGGCGGGCATTGGCCTGCTGTTCGGCTGCGAGCGCTTCGGCATGGCCAACGAGGATGTGTACCGCTGCGACGTGGCGCTGCGCATTCCCAGCCATCCGCAGTTCGGCTCGCTCAACCTGGGGGCGGCGATTCAGTTGATTGCTTACGAATGGCGCCAGGCGCTGGGCGGGTTTGTTGCGCAATCCCCTGCGCCTGCGCCGCAGCGGGCCGATGCCGGGCAGGTGGCCGGGATGCTGGCGCACTGGCAGCAGGCGCTGGAGCATGTCGGGTTTCTCGACCCGGCGGCACCGAAGAAGCTCATGCCGCGCCTGAACCAGTTGTTCAACCGTGCGCAGTTGAACCAGGAAGAAATCCACATCCTGCGCGGCATTGCCAAGGCGATGCTGCACAGTACGCCACCCAGGCACTAAACTTTCGGGTTTCCCCCTAACCGCCCATTAAACGGCCTTGATCGATGCTTTCACGCCTGCGTTCCGACATCCAGTGCATTCTTGAACGTGACCCGGCTGCACGCGGCGTGTGGGAGGTGATCACCTGCTACCCCGGCCTGCACGCCATCTGGTGGCACCGGCCCGCCCATTGGTGCTGGAACCACGGCCTGAAATGGCTGGGGCGCTTCACCTCGCACATCGGGCGCTGGCTGACGGGCATCGAGATCCATCCCGGCGCGGTGATTGGCGAACGCGTCTTCATCGACCACGGCATGGGCGTGGTGATCGGCGAGACGGCGGTGGTGGGCGACGGCTGCACCATCTACCACGGCGTCACCCTGGGCGGCACCTCGCTCTACAAGGGAGCCAAGCGCCATCCGACTTTGGGGCGGGACGTGGTGGTCTCGGCCGGTGCCAAGGTGCTGGGCGGCTTCGAAGTGGGCGACGGCGCCAAGATCGGCTCCAACGCCGTGGTACTCAAGCCCGTACCGGCCGGCGCGACGGCGGTGGGGATACCGGCACGCATCATTGCCGCGCACAAGGACGAAAGCGCTGACGCCGCCCACTTGCAGCAGCACGAAAATGCCGGGCCGCAAACCCAGGCCAAGGCGGCTGCCGATGCCGCCGCCAAAGTGGCCGCAACCGCTGCGGCGGCCACGCCCAGCTTCAGCGCCTACGGCATTACGCAGGACGACGACCCCGTCAGCCAGGCCATGCGCAGCCTGGCCGAAGGCACGGCCACGCATGAGCAGCAGCTGCAACTGCTGTGGCAGGCGCTGGAAAAACTCTCGGCCAAACTCAACACCGACTGCCTGCCGTGCGAGAGCGAACGTGCCAGCCACTTTGAAAAAGACCGCATCGACCAGATTCTGGGCAAATAGGTGACACCGGGCGGCGGGCCGATGCGCTAGGCTCGGCGCCAGTTTTTTTGAGGAAGGAATTTGGCATGGACGTTTCCCAAGCCCTGCGCCAGCGCCGTTCGGTGCGGGCCTTTACCCCCCAGGTGCCCGGCGCGGCGCTGGTGCAGCAGTTGATGGAGGATGCCGCGCTGGCTGCCTCGGGCGGCAATATGCAGCCCTGGCGCGTGGCGGCCCTGGCCGGGGCGCCGCTGCAGGCGCTGCTGGCCGAAGTGGCCCGCACGCCGGCGCAGGAGGATGCGGCCCTGCTGTCCTACCCGCCCGACCTGTGGGAGCCGTACCGCACGCGCCGCTTTGCCAATGGCGAGGATTTGTACCGCACCCTGGGCATCCCGCGCGAGGACAAGCCCGCCCGCCTGCGCCAGCTGGCGAAAAACGCCGAGCTGTTCGGCGCACCGGTCGGCGTGTTCGTCTTCATCGATGCCCGCATGGGCTACCCGCAGTGGATGGACGTGGGGATTTACCTGCAATCCTTCATGCTGCGGGCGGTGGAAGAAGGGCTGGCCACCTGCGCCCAGGGGTTTTGGCGGCGCTACAGCCCCCTGGTGCAGCAGCACCTGGGGATGCCGCAGGATTACCGCCTGGCTTGCGGCCTGGCCCTGGGCTACGAGGACGTCAGCGCCCCGATCAACACGCTGCGCACTTCGCGCGAGCCCTTTGCCGAATGGGGCGGATTGCAAGGGTTCGAGTAAAAAAATAGCTGCTTCCGCTGATAACAAAAGGGTTTCAGATACAAAACTATCTGAAACCCTTTTGTTATCAGCGGAAGCAGCAATGAAAAAAGCCTGCCGGTTTGAAGCGGCAGGCTTTGCAGAATCGCGGCACCGCCGTGGGCGGTCGAACCCTGTCGATCAGCGCTGGTTGGCCGGCTTGACGTCGCGGGTGGCGGCGCCGGTGAACAACTGGCGCGGACGGCCGATCTTGTACTCGGGGTCGGCCATCTGCTCGTTGAGCTGGGCGATCCAGCCCACGGTGCGGGCCAGGGCGAAGATGCCGGTGAACAGCTTGACGGGAATGCCGATGGCACGTTGCACGATGCCGGAGTAGAAGTCCACGTTCGGGTAGAGCTTGCGCTGCACGAAGTAGTCGTCTTCCAGGGCGATCTGCTCGACCTTCTTGGCCAGGGCGAACAGGGGGTCGTTTTCCAGGCCCAGGGCGGCCAGCACTTCGTTGCAGGTTTCCTGCATCAGGGTGGCGCGGGGGTCGTAGTTCTTGTAGACGCGGTGGCCAAAGCCCATCAGGCGCACGCCGGAGTTCTTGTCCTTGACCTGCTCCATGAACTCGCCCACCTTGGCCAGGCCGCCGTTGGCCTGGATGTCTTCCAGCATGTTCAGGCACGCTTCGTTGGCGCCGCCGTGGGCCGGGCCCCACAGGCAGGCCACGCCGGCGGCGATGGCGGCAAACGGGTTGGTGCCCGAGGAGCCGCACAGGCGCACGGTGGAGGTGGAGGCGTTCTGCTCGTGGTCGGCGTGCAGGATGAAGATGCGGTCCAGCGCGCGTTCGATCACCGGGTTCACCTGGTAATCGGTGCAGGGAGTGCCGAACATCATGCGCAGGAAGTTGCCGGCGTAGGACAGTTCGTTGCGCGGGTACATGAACGGCTCGCCCTTGCCGTACTTGTAGGCCATGGCCACCAGCGTGGGCATCTTGGAGATCAGGCGGATGGCGGCGATGTGGCGATGCTCGGGGTTGGTGACGTCGGTGCTGTCATGGTAGAAGGCCGACATCGCGCCCACCAGGCCGGTCAGCACGGCCATGGGGTGGGCATCGCGGCGGAAGCCGCGCAGGAAGAATTGCATCTGCTCATGCACCATGGTGTGGTCCAGCACGAGCTTGTGGAAGTCGGTGCGCTGGCCTTCGTTGGGCAGCTCGCCGTTGAGCAGCAGGTAGCAGGTGTCCAGGTAGTCGCAGTTCTGGGCCAGTTGCTCGATGGGGTAGCCACGGTACAGCAGCTCGCCCTTGTCGCCGTCGATGTAGGTGATGGCCGACTGGCAGGCTGCGGTCGACAAGAAGCCGGGGTCATAGGTGAACATGCCCGACTGGCCGTAGAGCTTGCGGATGTCGATCACATCCGGGCCGACGGTGCCCTGGTAAATGGGCAGTTCGACGCTGGGGGCGCCGTTGCTGAACGAGAGGGTCGCTTTGTTGTCAGCGAGTTTCATTTCCAACTTCCTTTTCATTGGTGCCACAGCCAGCGTGGCAGGCGAAAGGGGATACCGGTTACAGGGGCTTGCGCACCATCTCCAGTACTGTTTTCACTTCAGGGGTATCCAGACCGCCCTGTGGCTCCTTGCGCCGCAAGAACAGATCCATCAAATCGTTATCCGCCAGATCCATCAAGGCCGTCAGGCCAGCAGCGTGCCGCTGGGTCAGCCGGGTGCCGTAAGTGGTAAAAAACTGCTCGATGAACAAATCGTTCTCGACCAGCCCGCGCCGGCTACGCCAGCGCAGGAGGTCGCGTTCACGCGGTTCAAGCAGCGTATCTCCTGCAGCAGCCATGGCTTAAATCGTGCGGCGGGCGACCAATTCCTTGATCTTGCCGATGGCCTTGGCGGGCTTGAGTCCTTTCGGACAGACATCCACACAGTTCATGATGGTGTGGCAGCGGAACAGGCGGTACGGGTCTTCCAGGTTGTCCAGACGCTCGCTTGTGGCGGTGTCGCGGCTGTCGGCGATGAAGCGGTAGGCTTGTAGCAAACCGGCCGGGCCGACGAACTTGTCCGGGTTCCACCAGAAACTGGGGCAGGCCGTCGAGCAGCTGGCGCACAGAATGCACTCGTACAGGCCGTTCAGCTCCTCGCGCTCTTCGGGCGATTGCAGGCGCTCCTTGTCTTCCGAGGCGTAGATGTCGCTTTGCAGGTAGGGCTTGATCGAGTGGTACTGCTTGAAGAACTGCGTCATGTCCACGATCAGGTCGCGGATCACGGGCAGGCCGGGCAGGGGTTTGAGCACGATGTCGCCCGAGAGGGTCTTCATGTTCGTCAGGCACGCCAGACCGTTCTTGCCGTTGATGTTCATCGCGTCCGAACCGCACACGCCTTCGCGACAGGAGCGGCGGAAGGAGATGGTGGGGTCGAGCTTTTTCAGTTTGACCAGCGCGTCCAGCAACATGCGCTCGTGGCCGTCCAGCTCCACCTCCAGGGTCTGCATGTAGGGCTTGGCGTCTTTATCGGGGTCGTAACGGTAGATTTTGAAAGTGCGTTTCATGGTGATCTTCTCGAAAATGCGGTGGGCTTAGAACGTGCGGACCTTGGGCGGAATGCTGTCCACCGTCAGCGGCTTCATGTTCACCGGCTTGTAGGTCAGGCTGTTGGTGGCGCTGTCCCACAGGGTGTGCTTGAGCCATTCCTTGTCGTTGCGACCCAGCGGGCATTCGGGGTGGTCGGCCGGGTGTTCGTAGTCGTACACGGTGTGGGCGCCACGGCATTCCTTGCGGGCGGCGGCGGAAACCATGGTGGCCTGGGCCACTTCGATCAGGTTGTCCACTTCCAGCGCTTCCATCCGGGCGGTGTTCCAGACCTTGGAGCTGTCCTTCAGGCCCAGGGCGGCAACGCGGCTGCGGATTTCGGCGATATTGACCACGCCTTCGTCCATCAGCTTCTGCGTGCGGAACACACCGGCGTGCGTCTGCATGTTCTGGCGGATGTCGTTGGCCAGATCCTGGGCGTAGACGCCGTCCTTGGCGTTGTCCAGCTGGTTCAGGCGCTCCAGCGTGCGGTCGCTGCCGTTGGCGGGCACTTCCTTGTGTTCGCCAAAGTCCTTGACGAAGCTGACGATGTGCTTGCCGGCCGACTTGCCGAACACCAGCAGGTCCAGGAGCGAGTTGGTGCCCAGGCGGTTGGCCCCGTGTACCGACACCGCAGCGCATTCGCCCACGGCGTACAGGCCATTGACCACGTTGTTCTTCTCGCCGTCCCAGGTGACGACCTGACCGTGGATGTTGGTGGGGATGCCGCCCATCTGGTAGTGGATGGTGGGCACGACGGGAATCGGTTCCTTGGTGATGTCCACGTTGGCAAAGTTGTGGCCGATTTCCTCCACCGAGGGCAGGCGCTTGCGGATGGTGTCGGCGCCCAGGTGGTCCAGCTTCATCAGGATGTAGTCCTTGTTCGGGCCACAGCCCCGGCCTTCCTTGATCTCCTGGTCCATCGAGCGGGACACGAAGTCGCGCGGGGCCAGGTCTTTGAGGGTGGGCGCGTAGCGCTCCATGAAGCGTTCGCCATTGCTGTTGAGCAAAATGGCGCCTTCGCCACGGCAGCCTTCGGTCAGCAGCACGCCCGCGCCGGCCACGCCGGTGGGGTGGAACTGCCAGAACTCCATGTCCTGCAGCGGAATGCCGGCGCGCGCCGCCATGCCCAGGCCGTCGCCCGTGTTGATGAAGGCGTTGGTCGAGGCAGCGAAGATGCGGCCCGCGCCGCCGGTGGCGAACAGCACGGTCTTGGCTTCCAGGATGTACAGGTCGCCGGTTTCCATTTCGATGGCGGTCACGCCCACCACGTCGCCATCCTGGTCGCGGATCAGGTCCAGGGCCATCCACTCGACGAAGAAGTTGGTCTTTGCCTTGACGTTTTGCTGGTACAGCGTGTGCAGCATGGCGT
>JAHRXD010000233.1 GCA_019104825.1 Comamonas sp. | reverse complement strand
AGCGGTTCGGCCAGCGGGTCTTTTTCCTGGTTGACGATTTTGCGGTAGGTGCCGCATTCATCGCAGGTTTCTGCCGTGACGACGTCCTTGACGCCTTCGATGATCCGGTAGTGGACGCCCTTGGTGCTTTCGCAGTGCGAGCATTTGACGCGCACCATGTGCCAGTCGGTGCCGCAGCCGCCGCAGTGCAGGTAGCGGTGGCCGCTGGCCTGCCCGCCGATGCGGATGGTGCTGGCCACCGGTTCGCTGGCGCACACGGGGCAGACGGTGGCCGGCTGCATCTGCGGCATGTCGGCCTCGCGCAGGGTGGCGGCCCGTTGCGTCAGGCGCACTTGCAGCGCGGCCATGACGAAGGGGGCCATGCCGATGTAGCGGGCGGCCAGGTCTTTGTTCAGCAACTGCCGGGCAATGGTGTCGCGCTCCTCGCCGGGCAGCTGGCGCAGTTCGGTCAGCAAGGGTTGCAGGGCGGCGGGCAGGCCGCTGGTGTGGCTGCCCAGGGTGTCCAGGATGTGTTCCAGCACCGGCTGCCAGTCGAGCAGGCCGGTTTCCAGCTGCTCTGCCGCCGGGAACAGCGGCATGCCGTGCGCCTGGGCGCGTTCCATCGCGCTGCGATCGGCTGCGGGCGCGGGCAGCGCCTGGGCCGCGTGGTGCTGGGCGCTGACGATGTGGGCAGCAAATTCCAGGTAATCGGCAATCGGGTTGCCGACAGCCAGCTGGCGTAGGCGGGCGGCGCGTTCGACGAACAGGCTGCCGATCTGCGGCGGCAGCACGCGCGGGAAGGTGGTGTTGTCCAGCGCCTCGATCTCGCCGGGTTGCAGGATGCGTCGTGACATAAAACGTCTTCCTCAAAATAAAGACCGCCGACATGCTCTTTTTTTAAGAGCTGCCGGCGGTTGTTGGATCAGCGTTGGTGGCTGATTTTAAGCTTAGTCATTATCGCCCGTGACCTTGCGGTACCAGCCCCGGTGGTGCTGTTTGGCCCAGGCGCGGGTGACGGTGCCGTACATCATGGCGCGGATGGTGCCGCGCGTCCAAATGGCGGCATAGACGTGCATGACGATGAGGCCGATCATCCACACCGCCGCCACGGCGTGGACGACCGAGGCCAGGCGCACGGCATCGACCGGCGGCGTCCACCAGGCACGCCACATGACCACGCCGCTGGCGCTGATGGCGATCATGCCGATCACCAGGCCCCAGAACAGCAGTTTCTGGCCGCCGTTGTACTTGCCTTGCTCGGGCATGTTGTGGTCGTCGCCGTCGATCATCTGATTGACGTTTTTCAACCATTCGTAGTCGCGCGGCTCCATGACGTTGAGCTTGGCAAAGCGCAGCGCCATCACCACAAAGCACAGCGCCATCACTACCCCGATGTAGGGGTGCAGGATGCGCGTCCAGGGGCCGCCGCCAAACAGCATGGTCAAGGGGTAGAAGGCCGGGTGGAAAAACGCCAGGCCCGACAGCGCCAGCAGGATGAAGCAGATGCCCACCATCCAGTGGTTGGCCCGTTCCGATGCGTTGTAGCGCACCAAATCACGCGGGTTGCGAATCATGGCTGGGCCTCCTTTTCAGCAGCTTGCTGGTCTTTGCGTTCCATTTCATCCTCCAGCTCCTTCGATACTTCGTTGGGGCCCTTGGTGATGTAGTGGAACAGGCTGCCCACGGCGGCGGCGCCCAGGGCGGCCATGGCCAGGGGTTTGGCCACGCCCTTCCACAGGCCCACCATCGGGCTGATCCGGGGATCGTCGGGCAGGCCTTTGTAGAGCGAGGGCTTGTCCGCATGGTGCAGCACGTACATGACGTGCGTGCCGCCCACGCCCTGCGGGTCGTACAGGCCGGCGTTGGCGTAACCCCGGTTCTGCAGGTCGCCGATGCGCCGTTCCGCCTGGCTGTGCATGGCCTCTTTGGTGCCGAACATGATGGCCCCGGTCGGACAGGTCTTGACGCAGGCCGGCTCGCGCCCCACGGCCACGCGGTCGGAACACAGGGTGCACTTGTACGCCTTGTTGTCCTTCTTGGAGATGCGTGGCACGTTGAACGGGCAGCCCGTCACGCAGTAGCCGCAGCCGATGCACTGGTCCTGCTGGAAGTCCACGATGCCGTTGGCGTACTGCACGATGGCGCCGGGCGAGGGGCAGGCTTTCAGGCACCCCGGGTCTTCGCAGTGCATGCAGCCATCCTTGCGGATGAGCCACTCCAGGTTGCCGGTGGCCTCGTTCTCGTACTCGGCAAAGCGCATCACGGTCCACGACTGATCGGTCAGATCGGTCGGGTTGTCGTAGACGCCCGCAGCCAGGGTGCCGATGTCGTCGCGCAGATCGTTCCACTCCATGCAGGCGGTCTGGCAGGCCTTGCAGCCGATGCACTTGGAGACGTCGATCAGTTTGGCGACCTCGCCCCCGTACGCCCCCCGCGCACTGGGCGCGGGGGTGGTGGTGGCCGAGCGGCGCTTGATATCTAAAGACATGGTCGAAGACATGGTTCTTTACTCCTTTACACCTTCTCGACCTTCACGAGGAAGGTCTTGGTTTCGGGGGTGAAGCTGTTGCCGTCGCCCACGGACGCCGTCAGGTTGTTCGCCATGTGCCCCTTGCGCCCCTGGGAGGCAAAGCCCCAGTGGATGGGCACGCCCACGTGGTGGATGGTCTTGCCGTCGATCTGCATCGGCTTC
>JAHRXD010000206.1 GCA_019104825.1 Comamonas sp. | reverse complement strand
AAAGGTGTTGTTGATGCGGCGCACCATGGTGGGCACCGAGTCGTAAGCGTACAACGACTGGTCGGGGTACATGGTTTCGGAAGTGTTGCCGTCGGCAGCCACTTGCCAGCCCGACAGGTACACGGCTTCCAGGCCGGCCTTGGCCTGCTGCATGGCCTGGCCTGCGGTGATCGCGCCAAAGGCGTTCACATAGCCTTTTTTCGCGCCGCCGTTGATCTTTTCCCACAGCTTTTCAGCACCGCGCTGCGCCAGGGTGTATTCCGGCTGCAGGCTGCCACGCAGGCGCACCACATCGGCTGCGCTGTAGTTGCGCTTGACGCTCTTCCAGCGGGGGTTTTGGGCCCAGTCTTTTTCCAGGGCGGCAATTTGCTGTTCGCGGCTCAGTTGCTGATTCAGGGATTGAGGCATGTGCTGATCTCCAGTGACAAGTTAGTAAAACGGTGGCGCTCCTGAAAGCGCCTTGAGGTCTAATGTAAGTCTTATAGAAGAGTAGAACAAGCTCTTATGTCTTATATAAGACAATTTTTAAAAACAATCAAAAACAACAAGTTAGATCTTGAATATCTGAATCTTAAGAACAATCCAGTAGGTTCCGCTGGTTTTTTGCTGCACAGCAGCAACCTTTTATTTCACCCACTGAATCGCAGTTTTCACAATACAAAATTAACCATGGATTGGTGCGGCGCTGACGACCACACCATCGGCATCGGCATACAGCCAGTCACCCGGACGCACCCGGACACCGGCGATTTGCACGTCGATATCCGTCTGGCCCTGGTTGCGCTTTTCCGTAGGCATCGGGTTAAGCCCCAGGGCACGAATGCCGACCTGCTCGGCATTGAGTTCGGCAACATCACGCACACAGCCCCACACCACGATTCCGACCCAGCCATTGCGGGCCGCCGCAGCCGCCAGGTTGCCGCCAACCAGGGCCTTGCGCAACGAACCGCCGCCATCGACCACCAGAACCGCCCCGTTGCCCGGGCTGTCCACGGCCTGCTTGACCAGGGTGTTGTCCTCAAAGCACTGCACCGTACGCACAGGACCGGCAAACCGGGGCAGGCCGCCGTAATGCTGAAACACTGGCGGCAACACCCGCAGGCCGTCGGATGTATCACTCTTATACATATCGCACAGGTCACAGGTCGCAAACACAATCGGCGTCGCACTCATCGCTCAAGCTCCTTTATCGCTCTGACACACAGCGGCACCATCCATGTTGCAGTGCCGCAAACGGGCGCATTGGACACCGGAAAGCAAGTCGTTGCCAAGATTTCCCCCGGCAGTGCAGACAACAACGCAACACTTGGAGAGAAAAAAGACATCTTCACGCTTGGAAGGGGGTTGTTTTCGCATTAGCATCTGCACCACTTTGGTCGGCACCTGGGCCAGCCAATGCAACAGAACCCATAAGGAACACACATGGCAACTGCAAAGAAGGCCAGCGACGCAGCCCCTGCTGCCGCCCCTGCAAAGAAACGCGCCCCCAATCCCGCCTTCATGAAGCCCCTGACACCCGATGCCGCACTGGCCGCCGTAGTGGGCAAGGCGCCACTCCCGCGCACGGAAATCGTCAGCAAGCTGTGGGTCTACATCAAGGCAAACAACCTGCAAGACCCGGCGAACAAGCGCAACATCAACGCCGACGCCAAGCTGAAGGAAATTTTCGGCAAGCCCCAGGTCAGCATGTTCGAGCTGGCAGGCCTGATTGGCAAACACGTCAAGTAAGCGCCCGGTTCGCCCAAGCGACATCCAAGAAGCCGACATCTGTCGGCTTTTTTATACCTGCATTGTCTACGGTCATGCAAATGCGACAAATTAACATTTACAATCGCGACGTTGTAAAAAAAGGATGTTGCCATGATTGTCTGCGTCTGCCATCGCGTTTCCGACCGGGAGATTGCCCGCCATGCTCATGCCGGCATGAGCTTTGACGATATCCAGTTCGAGCTGGGTGTCGCCACCCAATGCGGCTGCTGCGAAAGCGCAGCCCGCACGGTGGTCATGCAATGCAACGCCAATGCTCCCACGGCCGCCCTGCGCCAAGAAACTGCCGCCACGGCGCCTATGGTGTAATTACAGGCTTATTTTTCCAGCCCCCTGCTGGAAACCCTGATGACTATTCATGCATTCTGTTGAATCGATGGCCTCCCAAGGGGCAAAGCACAAAGCAGCGATCACCCTGGCCGTACTGGCGATCCACATCGCTGCCTTGTGGGGCTTGCAACGTCTTCCCAGCCCCAGCGTTCCTGCGCTGGTGATCCCTGCCGAAGTGATTGCCACGTTCATCACGCCCGAGCCGGAACCTGTGGTGATGCCCGAACCCCTGCCCCTGGCCCCGCCAGAGCCCGTGGTGCAGCCCAAGCCGACCCCCAAACCGCAGCCCAAGCCCCAGCCGAAACCCAAGCCCCAGCCGCTGCCCAAGGCGGTCGCCGATCCCAACCCGGCGCCGGCCAATGCCCCTGCCGGCACGCTGGATCCAGAGCCTTCGGCCCCGGCGGAACCTGCACCGGCACCAACGACGGCCAGCAACAGCAGCGCCGATGCCGCGCCCACGGTGGTCATGCCGTCGAGCAGCGCCGCATACCTGAACAACCCGCGCCCGGCCTACCCTTCCATCAGCCGCCGCATGGGCGAGCAGGGCAAGGTCATGCTGCGTGTCTTTGTCAATGCCCAGGGACTGCCCGAGCGCATTGAAATCCAAAAATCCAGCGGCTTCGAGCGATTGGACAAAGCGGCCGTGGCGGCCGTACAGCGCTGGAAGTTCGCCCCCGGCACCCGCAATGGCGTCGCCGAAGCGATGTGGAACATCGTGCCCATCAATTTCGTACTCGAATAAAGCAACTTGGAGTTTTCATGGAATCGCAATTTGGTATTGCCCACGTTTGGGCGCAGGGCGACTTTGTTTCCCGCAGCGTGGCAGTCTTGCTGCTGTTGATGTCGGTCGCCTCCTGGGCCGTCATCATCATCAAGGCCCTGGCACTGGTGAAGATGAAGAAGTACGCCAGCAAGGCCCAGGACTTCTGGCACAGCGAAGATTTCGGCATTGCCCTGAACAAGTTGGGGACGGATATCGACAACCCCTTTCGCACCATGGCGCTGGAAGGGCGTGAAGCCGTCGCCCACCACCGCAAGACCTGCGACCACCTGCACGATACGCTGGACATCAGCGACTGGATCACCCGCTCGCTGCGCTACTGCGTGGATGCCTGCACGCAGCGGCTGCAATCGGGATTGTCGATTCTGGCTTCGGTCGGCTCGACGGCACCTTTCGTCGGTCTGTTCGGCACCGTGTGGGGGATTTACCATGCACTGGTGGCCATCGGCATGTCGGGGCAATCGTCGATCGACAAAGTCGCCGGCCCGGTGGGGGAGGCCCTCATCATGACCGCCTTCGGTCTGGCCGTGGCCATTCCTGCCGTGCTGGGCTACAACGCCCTGGTACGCGGCAACAAGAAGATCATCAATGCCCTGAACAGCTTCGCGCACGACCTGCACGCCTACTTCGTCACCGGGGCACGCATCAGCTCCGAAAAGCACGGCAGTGAGGGCAACAAGGTACTGCCGCTGAAAAAGGGGGCCTAAACCATGTCCTTTGGCACCCAGGAAGACAGCGACGAGGTGATGAACGAAATCAACATGACGCCCCTGGTGGACGTGATGCTGGTGCTGCTCATCATCTTCATCATTACCGTGCCGGTGATGAAGGACTCGGTGAATATCGACCTGCCCCGCGCCAGCAATGAGCCGGAATTGATCAAGCCCGAAACCATCAACCTCAGCATTACCGCCGACGGCCAGTACCACTGGAACAAAGATGCGATCTCGGACGAGGAGCTGACCCAGCGCCTGCAACTGGAAGGGCGCAAGGAAAACCAGGCCGACCTGCACATCCGTGGCGACAAGGACGTGCGCTACGAGCGCGTGGCCCAGGCCATGGCGGCAGCGCAAACCGCCGGGGTACGCAAGATCGGTTTTGTGACCGACCCCGTACAGCCTTAACCCTTTTCCTTTCCAGGCACTAAAAAACCCGCTGCATAGCAATGCAGCGGGTTTTTTCGTTTCCCTATCCGGCAGCTACCGCCTTGCGACGGCAGCTGTTCGACCGCTTAACCTTCGCGGCTGGCGCGTTTGCGCTCGTGTTCCTTCAGGTGGCGCTTGCGCACGCGCAGGCTGGTGGGGGTGATTTCCAGCAGCTCGTCATCGTCGATGAACTCCACGCCGTACTCCAGACTCAGGTCGATGGGCGGGGTGATCTTGATGGCGTCTTCCTTGCCGCTGACGCGGAAGTTGGTCAGCTGCTTGGTGCGGGTGGCGTTCACCACCAAGTCGTTGTCGCGGCTGTGGATGCCGATGACCATGCCTTCGTACACCGCATCGCCCGCCTTGACAAACATGCGGCCACGGTCGTCCAGCTTGCCCAGGGCGTAGGTGAAGATTTCACCGTCGTCCATCGAGATCAGCACGCCGTTCTTGCGGCCGCCGATTTCGCCCTTGTAGGGTTCGTAGCTGTCAAAGATGTTGGAGATCAGGCCCGAGCCGCGCGTCAGGTTCAGGAACTCGTTGGTGAAGCCGATCAGGCCCCGCGCCGGGATGCGGTATTCCAGGCGCACGCGGCCACGGCCATCGGGTTCCATGTTGACCAGCTCGCCCTTGCGCTCGCCCAGCGCCTGCATCACGCCGCCCTGGTGGCCTTCCTCGATGTCGGCAGTCACCATTTCGATGGGCTCGCAGCGCTCGCCGTCGATCTCGCGGAACACCACGCGCGGCTTGGAGACGGCCAGCTCGTAGCCTTCGCGGCGCATTTCTTCCAGCAGGATGGTCAGGTGCAGTTCGCCCCGGCCCGAGACTTCGAAAATGCCGTCCTCGTCGGTTTCCTTGACGCGCAGGGCCACGTTGGAGCGCAGTTCCTTTTGCAAACGGTCCCAGATCTGGCGGCTGGTGACGAACTTGCCTTCGCGCCCGGCCAGGGGCGAGGTGTTCACGCAGAAGTTCATGGTCAGCGTGGGTTCGTCGATTTTCAGCATCGGCAGCGGCTGGGGATTGGCCGGGTCGGTGATGGTTTCACCGATGCCGACGTTCTCGATGCCGTTGATCAGCACGATTTCCGACGGGCCGGCGCTTTCCACCTGCACGCGGTCCAGGCCCTGGAACTGGTGAATCTGGTTGATGCGGCCCTTGTAGCTCTTGCCGTCGGGGCCGGCCATGACCAGCACGTCCTGGCCAGCCTTGAGCGTGCCCTGGTTGATACGGCCCACGCCGATACGGCCCACGAAGGTGGAGTAGTCCAGCGCGGAAATCTGCATCTGCACCGGGGCGTCCGGGTCGCCCTTGACGGCAGGCACGTGCTCCAGAACGGTGTCGAACAGGGCCGACATGTCCGGGCCCCACTGTTCGCCGGGCACGCCCTCTTCCCTGGACGACCAGCCGTTGATGCCCGAGGCGTAGACCACGGGGAAGTCCAGCTGCTCGTCGGTCGCACCCAGCTTGTCGAACAGGTCGAAAGCGGCGTTGATGACCTTGTCCGGGTTGGCGCCAGGTTTATCGACCTTGTTCACCACCACGATGGGCTTCAGGCCCAGGGCCAGCGCCTTCTTGGTGACGAAGCGCGTCTGGGGCATGGGGCCTTCCTGCGAGTCGATCAGCAGCACCACCCCGTCCACCATGGACAGGGCACGCTCCACCTCGCCGCCGAAGTCCGCGTGGCCGGGGGTGTCGAGGATGTTGATGTGGGTGTCTTTCCAGCGCACGGCGCAGTTCTTGGCCAGGATGGTGATGCCGCGTTCCCGTTCGATGGCGTGGTTGTCCATGACGGTATCCACGACTTTTTCGTGGGCGGCGAAGGTGCCCGACTGGCGCAGCAGCTGGTCGACCATGGTGGTCTTGCCGTGGTCCACGTGGGCAATGATGGCGATATTGCGAATTTGCATACTCATAAGTAGTTTCCAAAAGCCGCGTTTATGAGGGGCGCGACATCCCTTCCAGAATTTGTTGAATTTCCAGGGGACTGAGCAACCTGTCCGGTATCAGCTCCCCGGCGCGAATGTGGCCGACGCCCAGCAAAGCCCGGGGTGCCTG
>JAHRXD010000260.1 GCA_019104825.1 Comamonas sp. | reverse complement strand
GCCCAGGTGAACGTGGCGCTGGCCGATCTGGATCACGTCACCCAGGACAACGCCCGCATGGCGCACGAATACGCCCGGTCCGCCGAGCGCATGGACGGCAGCACCGGCGTGCTGCGGCGCACGCTGGATGTGTTCCGCTTTTGATAGCTTTTACCGCTGACAAATAAACGATTTCAAGGATAAAACACCTTGAAATCAATAACTGACAGGCGCTGCCAGCTCCTGAAAAAAATCCGCATACAGCCGGTGGCGCTGGGCGCTGATGCTGTGGCCCACTTCGGCCAGCACGGCGCAGCCCGGCTCGTGCAGGTGGGTGCAGTTGTAGAACTTGCAGCCCTGGGCGTGCTGGCCGATGTCCGGCATGTGGTGCGCCAGCGCCGTCGGCGCAATGTGGCGCAGGCCAAATTCCTGAAAGCCGGGCGAGTCGATCAGCGCCGTGCGCCGCGCGGCATCCAGCCAGTACCAGGTGGTGGTGGTGGTCGTGTGGCGGCCCGAATTGAGCGCCTGCGAGATTTCCCCCGTCGCCGCCTGCGCCTGGGGGATGAGCAGATTGATCAGCGTGCTTTTGCCCGAACCGGACGGCCCCAGCACCAGGGTGGCCTTGTCGGCCAGCACATCGCGCAGCAGGGCCGCTTGTTCTGCGCCGGGCCGGGCCAGATTCAGCCCCAGCACGCGATAGTGCGGCTGCCCAGCCTCGTCGGCGATGGCGCGGTAGGCCGCCAGCCGCTCCCACGCCTGGGCGAAGGGCTGGGCCAGATCGCTTTTGTTCAGGGCGACGATGGGGGCAATGCCCGCATCTTCCGCAGCAATCAGGGCGCGGGCCAATTGGCTTTCGGAGAACACCGGCTCGGCCGCGATCAGGATCAGCACCTGGTCGATGTTGGCAGCAAAGGATTTGGTGCGGATTTCATCCTGGCGGTAGAGCAGGTTGCGCCGGGGTTGCACCTGTTCGATGCTGCCTTCCTCGCCCTGGCCCGGCGGGGCGGGCAGCCACAGCACCTGATCGCCGACCACGGCCTGGTTCTTCTTGCCGCGCGGGTGGCAGATGCGGCGGCTACCGTCGGCACTTTCCACCACGCAGTGGCGGCCATGGCTGCCGACGATCAGGCCGCTTTCCAGCGCTGCATTCGGCACAGGGGTCGGGGCGCGGTGCTTGCGGCTCATGCGGCGCTTTCCAGACGGCCCGCTTGATGCAACTGCCCCAGCCGCTCCACCGCCGGCGGGTGCGAGTAGTAGAAGCGGGCATACAGCGGGTCGGGCGTGAGGGTGGCGGCGTTGTCCTCGTAGAGCTTGAGCAGGGCGCTGGCCAGGGCTGCGGGCCGGGCCTGGGCGGCGGCGTAGGCATCGGCCTGAAATTCGTCGCGGCGCGAGAAATGGGCAGACAGCGGCCCCAGCCAGAAGCTGAACACCGGCACCACCAGCATGAACAGCAGCAGCGCCACGCCCTGCATCGGCACACTGTCGCCGGGGGCCAGCATGGCGCTGCTGGCGCCCAGGGCCAGATCGAGGGTGGGCGCCACGCCCAGGCCGGTGTAGAACCACGGCTGCTGGCTGACCCAGCCCAGCAACGCCAGCCCGCCCAGGCTGATGGCAAACATGACCACCATGCGTTTGGTGATATGCCGGTGCTTGAAGTGGCCCAGCTCGTGCGCCAGCACGGCTTCCACCTCGTCGACATCGAGTTTTTTTAGCAAGGTGTCGTAGAACACCACGCGCTTGGCGTTGCCCAGGCCGGTGAAATAGGCGTTGGCGTGGGCCGAGCGGCGGCTGCCGTCCATCACGAACAAGCCCTTGGCGGCAAAGCCGCAGCGCTGCATCAGGGCGGTGACGCGCTCTTTCAGGGCAGCATCTTCCAGCGGCTGGAACTGGTTGAACAGCGGCGCGATGAAGGTCGGAAAAATCCACATCAGCAACAGCTGAAAGCCCGTCCACAGCCCCCAGGCCCACAGCCACCACAGGCTGCCTGCGGCCTGCATCAGCCACAGCACGGCGGCCACCAGCGGCAGGCCGATAACGGCGGCCAGCAGCGTGCTTTTGAGCAGATCGCCCAGCCACAGGCCCGGCGTACTCTGGTTGAAGCCGAAGCGTTGTTCGACCACAAAGGTCTGGTAGGCGGAAAACGGCAGCTCCAGCAGGCCGGAGATCAGCGCAAACGCCGCCACCAGCACCACCTGCTGCCCCAGCCCCGGCCCCATCCAGGCCAGCAGGCCCTGGTGCAGCGCATCCAGGCCGCCCAGCAGTGTCCAGCCCAGCAACAGCACCGCGCCCCAGGCCAGTTGCAGCAGGGCCACTTGCGCCTTGGCCAGGGTGTAATCGGCGGCTTTCTGGTGGGCGGCCAGAGGGATTTTTTCCGCAAACGCGGCAGGCACGGCGCTGCGGTGCCGTGCCACATGGCGCACCTGGCGGGTAAGCAGGCCCACCTGCGCGAGCAGTTGCAGCGCCAGGGCGCAGGCAAAGGCGGCGGTGAGGAAAAAACTGGAGGAAAAAAGACTGGCAGACGGCATGTGGCGCGAGTGTAGGCGACAATTTGCCGATGCTCCTGCCCACCGCCAGCGAAACCCCGGCCGCCGTTGCCCTGCCCGATCTGCCCAAATCCGACCTGAATCTGGTCTGGCTCGATTGCGAAATGACGGGGCTGAACCCGGCCACCGAGCGCATCATCGAAATCGCCGTGATCGTGACCGACGCCAACCTGCAAGTGCGCGTGCCGGGTCCGGTGCTGGTCATCCACCAAAGCGACGCCCTGCTGGACGCCATGGACGCCTGGAACAAGGGCACGCACGGCCGCAGCGGCCTGATCGAGCGCGTGAAAGCCTCCACCCTGACCGAGGAAGACGCACAAGAGCAACTGCTCACTTTCCTGCGCCGCTACGTGCCCAAGGGCAAGGTGCCGCTGTGCGGCAACAGCATCGGGCAGGATCGGCGCTTTCTGGCCCTCTACATGCCCAAGCTGGAAGCCTATCTGCACTACCGCAACGTGGACGTCAGCACCCTGAAGGAGCTGGCCCGGCGCTGGAAGCCCGAAGTGGTGAAATCCTTCAAGAAGGCCCAGCGCCACACCGCCCTGGCCGACGTGCTGGAATCCATCGACGAATTGCAGCACTACCGCCGGCATTTTCTGGCGCTATGAGAGCGTGTTTACAACACGTTCTGACAAAAAACAACAAACGGGCTATAATCGTGGGCTTGCCTGATCAGGACTAACCCTAGGGCAAGTTTGCCGCATCTTCCCATCACACACACCGGGCAAGTTAGTGCCAAGGCCGTTTCCGTGAAACCGCCAGCACCAGGACGCCAAAGGCCCACCGCGATGCCGCTGCACCCTGCAGCCCCACGCATCGGACGGAACTGTTTGACGGTGGATGTTTCCCCGTAACCGTTCAAAACGCAGCCATTTCCTTTTTTACGTCCACTGCCGTGCAGTGGCGTGGCCGCGTTGTTGTTTGCATCACTATGAATACTCAAAATCAAGAGCAGAGCCTGCAGGCTGCTGCTGACGTGGCTGTGTCCATCTCCACACAAGAAACCGTTCAGGAAACGGCGCAGGAAACCCTGCAGGACGTGCAGGAACAAGGCCCCAACCTGTTTGCCGCCCTGGGCCTGGACGCCGCCCTGGTGCGTGCCGTGACCGACCTGGGCTACACCCAGCCGACCGAAGTGCAGGCCAAGGCCATCCCCCTGGCGATGGGCAGCGGCAGCGCCGACGAAGCCAGCATCGACCTGATGGTGTCCAGCCAGACCGGCTCGGGCAAGACCGCCGCCTTCCTGCTGCCCGTGCTCAATACCCTGATTGCACAAAAGGCCATCGAGGCCGCTGCCGAGCAGGCCGAGTTCGAGCGCCAGCGTGCCGAGGCCGCCGCCAGCGGCGAACCGGCCCCGAAACGCGCCAAGCGCAAAAACCCCATGCAGACGCGCAACTTCAAGGCTGCCGTGCCCGGCGCCCTGGTGCTATGCCCCACGCGCGAGCTGGCCCAGCAGGTGGCGCACGACGCCATCGAGCTGGTCAAGCATTGCAAAGGGCTGCGCATTGCCAACGTGGTGGGCGGCATGCCTTACCAGTTGCAAATCGCCAAGCTGCAGAACGCCGACCTCGTGGTGGCCACGCCTGGCCGCCTGCTGGATCTGCAGCGTTCGATGCAGATCAAGCTCGACAAGGTGCAGTTCCTTGTGGTCGACGAGGCCGACCGCATGCTCGACCTGGGCTTCTCGGACGACCTGGCTGAAATCAACCAGCTCACCAGCCAGCGCAAGCAGACCATGATGTTCAGCGCCACGTTCGCGCCGCGCATCCAACAGCTCGCCATGCGCGTGATGCACGATGGTGGCTCCTCGGTGCAGAAGATCCAGATCGACACCCCCCAGGAAAAGCACGCCAACATCAAGCAAATGCTCTACTGGGCCGATAACGCCCAACACAAGCGCAAGATGCTGGACCACTGGCTGCGCGACACCACGATCAACCAGGCCATCGTCTTTGCCAGCACCCAGGTCGAATGCGACGGCCTGGCCACCGACCTGCA
>JAHRXD010000177.1 GCA_019104825.1 Comamonas sp. | reverse complement strand
AGAAATTCAACAAAGACAAGCGCCCCAAGCGCAACACCCAGTCGCTGCTGTTCAAGCGCAAGCGCTTCTGCCGTTTCACCGTTGCCGGTGTCGAAGAAATTGACTACAAAGATGTGGACACCCTGCGTGACTTCATCGCTGAAAACGGCAAGATCATTCCTGCCCGTTTGACCGGTACCCGCGCCATTTACCAGCGCCAGCTGAACACCGCCATCAAACGCGCCCGTGTTCTGGCCCTGCTGCCGTACACCGACCAGCACAAGATCTAAGGAGAAGCCGACATGCAAATCATCCTGCTCGAAAAAGTGCTGAACCTGGGCAACCTGGGCGACATCGTCAAGGTCAAGGACGGCTACGCCCGCAACTTCCTGATCCCCACCGGCAAAGCCCGCCGCGCTACCGAAGCTGCCAAGGCCGAATTCGAAGCCAAACGCGCCGAACTGGAAAAGCAAGCCGCCGAGAAGCTGGCCGCTGCCCAGGGCGTGGGCGAGAAGCTGACGGGCTTCACCGTCAAGCTGCTGCAAAAAGCAGGTGTGGATGGCCGCCTGTTCGGCTCCGTCACCAACGCCGACATCGCCGAAGAACTGGTCAAGGCCGGTTTTGAAGTGGTCAAGGCCCAGGTGCGTATGCCCAACGGCCCGATCAAGACCGTGTCCGCCACCACCGTGGACGTGGCCCTGCACACCGACGTGGTCGTGGAAGTGAACGTGGAAGTGGCTGGCGAACAAGCCTAAGCCGTTTCCCGAGCGCTGTACGCGCTACAGCGCTACGCTTGCCAAGCCGCCTTCGGGCGGCTTTGTCATTTTTACCTGCCTGGAGGTGCCCGATGCTTTCTGCCCAACTGGATATGGCCCAGCCCCTGGATGGGCCGCACCGCCGATTGCGGCAGCAGTTTCGGGGCGCACCGGCGCAGGTGCTGGCGGCGCACAGCGCCGAACAGTTGGCCGCCGTGCTGGATGCAGTGGAAGCCGCGGCCCGCAGCGGTGCATGGTGCGTGGGCGGCCTGCAGTACGAGGCGGCCAGCGCCTTGCAGCCCGGCCTGGCCACCCATGCCGCCACCGGCCCGCTGGCCTGGTTTGCGGTGTATGCGCCGTCCGCTGCCGATGTGCCCGATGAAGCCCCTGGCCTTTGGGCGCAATCCCTGGAGTGGCAGCCGGGCATGGACCAGGCCGTCTTTGCCGAGGTGCTGGCGCAGATTCACGCCGACATTGCTGCCGGACGCTATTACCAGCTCAACCTGACCCGGCAGCACCACGGCCACAGCGCCGCGCCGATCGACCGCGCTGCGCTGTTCGCCGCCTTGCAGCGGGCGCAGCCCGAAGGCTACGGCGTCTACCTCGACCGGGGGGAGGAGGCGCTGCTCTCCGTCTCGCCCGAGCTGTTTTTCGACTGGCACCAGCCGGCCAGCGGCAGCGGTCATATCCTCACCCGCCCCATGAAGGGCACCGCCGCACGCGGCAGCACGCCGCAGCAGGATGCGGCCCAGGCCGAATACCTGCGCAGCAGCGCCAAGGAGCGGGCCGAAAACGTGATGATCGTCGATCTGCTGCGCAACGATCTGGGGCGCATTGCCGAAGTCGGCAGCGTCACCGTGCCCCGGCTGTTTGCCTTGCAGGCGCTGCCCAGCGTCTGGCAAATGACTTCCGACGTGCAGGCGCGGCTGCCCGGTGGCACCGGCTTGCAAACGATTTTTCAGGCGCTCTTTCCCTGCGGTTCGATCACCGGCGCCCCAAAGCGCAGCAGCATGGCGGCGATTGCCGCGCTGGAGCCTGCGCCGCGCGGCTGGTATTGCGGTGCCTTGGGCGTGGTGCGCAGCGATGGCGCCGGCGGCGTGCGGGCCACGTTCAACGTGCCGATCCGCACCCTGGTAGTGCAGGGCACCAGCCAGGTGTGCTGCGGCATCGGCAGCGGCATCACCGCCGATGCCCACGCAGTGGGCGAGTGGCGTGAATGGGCAGCCAAACGGGCGTTTTTCGAGCGCGTGAGCCAGCCTTTCGACATTCTGGAAACCCTGGCCCTGGCCGATGGCACGCTGCGCCACGGCGCTTGGCACCTGGAGCGCATGGCCCGGGCCGCGCAGCATTTTGCCTATCCCTGGGATGCCGATGCGGCCTGGGCGGCGTTGCAGGGCCTGGCCCGCCAGCACCCCCAGGGGCTGTGGCGCGTGCGCCTGCTGCTGCACGCCGATGGCCGGTTTACGGCGCAGGCCTTTGCCTGCCCGCCGTCGCCCGATCAGGTGCTGCTGCACTGGGCCAAGGCCCCGCTGGCGCAGGCGCACAGCGAGTTCGTGCGCTTCAAAACCACGCGCCGCGCCCATTACGACGCGCTGGCCCCTACGGCTGGCAGCGGCGCGTTCGACAGCCTGCTGTTCAACGCAGCGGGCGAAATCACCGAATGCACGCGCGGCAACATCGCCGCCCTGCTGGACGATGGCCGCTGGGTCACGCCGCCGCTGGCCTGCGGCCTGCTGCCCGGCATTGGCCGCGCCGTGGCCTTGCAGGCGGGACGGGTGGAAGAAGGCGTGCTGCGCCTGGAGGATGTGCCCAGGGTGCGGGCCTGGGCCTTCATGAACAGCCTGCGCGGCTGGATACCGGCGCAGGTGGCGGGGCTTAAAACTCCAGATTGTCGATAAGCCGCGTGCTGCCCAGCCGTGCTGCGCCCAGGGCGACCAGGGGGGTGCTGGCAAGTTGCGCGTGGCCGGGGCTTTGCAGGTTGTCGCGCAGGCGTACGGTGAGGTAGTCGGTCTGCCAGCCCAGGGCGTTCAGGGCCGCGCTGGCCTGGGCTTCGAGCTGCGCCAGCGGTGTCTGGCCCTGGCGGGTGGCCTGGGCCAGGGCGTGCAGGGCGCGGGACAGTGCCTGGGCCTGCTCCAGTTCCTGGGCGCTCAGATAGCCGTTGCGCGAGCTGAGGGCCAGGCCGCCCTCGGCGCGGGCGATTTCGGCACCGACGATGGTGACGGGCAGGGCCAGCTGCTGCACCATGCGCTCGATCACCAGGCGCTGCTGGTAGTCCTTTTTGCCAAATACGGCGGTGCCGCCGCCGGTGCTGCCGAAGACGGCGTTGAACAGTTTCAGCACCACGGTGCAGACGCCGGTGAAGAAGCCGGGGCGAAAGTGGCCTTCCAGAATGTCGGCCAGCGCCGGGTCGGGCTGCACCTTGAAGGTTTGCGGCTCGGGGTAGAGGTCGCTTTCCTTGGGTGCGAAGACGATGTCGCAGCCCTCGGCCTGCAGCTTGGCGCAGTCATCCTGCAGGGTGCGCGGGTAGCTGTCGAAGTCTTCGTTGGGCAGGAATTGCAGGCGATTGACGAAGATGCTGGCCACCAGCACATCGCCCAGCGGTTTGGCCTGGCGCACCAGGGACATGTGCCCCGCGTGCAGATTGCCCATGGTGGGCACGAAAGCCGGACGGCCACGCCCGGCCAGGGCGCTGCGCAGATCGGCGATGGTGTGAACGACTTGCATGGATTGAATGAGATATAGGAGCTGTTACCGCTGATCAACAAACGATTTCAAGGATAAAAGGTGTTGAAAACGTTTGTTGATCAGCAGAGCAAGCTATTGAAATAGTGATTGCTTACCAGGCGTGCAGCGCGTTGTCGGGGAAGCTGCCGTCCTTGACGGCCCGCACGTAGGCGGCCATGGCGTCCTTGATGCTGCCGGTGTCCTGCATGAAGTTGCGCACGAACTTGGGCATCTTGCCCAGGTTCATGCCCAGCATGTCGTGCAGCACCAGCACCTGTCCGGCGGTGCCGTTGCCCGCGCCGATGCCGATGGTGTGGCAGTGCGGCAGCTCTTGGGTCAGGCTGGCGGACAGGGCGGCGGGCACCATCTCCAGCACCAGCATGGCGGCGCCTGCATCCTGCAATTCCAGCGCGTGGCGGCGCAGCTGCTGCGCCCCGGCATCGTCGCGGCCCTGTACGCGGTAGCCGCCCAGGGCGTGAACGGTCTGCGGCGTCAGCCCCAGGTGGGCGCAGACGGGGATGCCGCGCTCGACCAGAAAGCGCACGGTCGGTGCCGTCCAGCCGCCGCCTTCAAGCTTGACCATGTGCGCCCCGGCCTGCATCAGCACCGTGGCGCTGCGCATGGCCTGCTCGGGCGATTCGTGGTAGCTGCCGCTGGGCAGGTCGGCCACCACCCAGGCCGTGCCCTGGGCGCGGCGCAGGCCACGGGTGACGCTGGCGGTGTGGTAGGCCATCGTCTCCAGGCTTACGCCCACGGTGCTGGCCAGCCCCTGGCAGACCATGCCCAGGGAGTCGCCGACCAGAATCGTCTCCACCCCGGCGGCATCGGCCACGGCGGCAAAGGTGGCGTCGTAGGCGGTGAGCATGGTGATTTTTTCCCCGGCAGAGCGCATCTGCGCCAGGCGCGGCAGGCTGATGGGTTTGCGCTGGGGCAGGGGCGAGGCGGGCGGAATGGTGCCGTAGGGCGTGCCGGGGGCGGTGCTGTCAGCAGTCATCGACGAATCTCCTGGGGGCGAAAACAAAAGCCGCGAGTCTATGCCCATGCGCTGCCAGGCGCTAGCCGGGCAGGCATCGGGCGGAGGCCAAGCTCAACCCTGGTGCTTGTAGTAGCAGGGGCGGTTCATTTCGGCCACGTCCACGCTCAGTTGTACGTGCAGACCGGGGCGGGGCGGAACCTGCTGGCGCAGCACCGCGCCCAGCGTCTGGGCCAGCTCCTGGCGCGTGGCTTCGCTGCGCCCTTCCAGCAGTTGCAACAGGACATGGACAAAGGCCCGGTCTTGCGGCTGGGTGCCGATGCGAAACGATGCGATGCGGTGGATGCGGGCCTTGACTTCCGAATCGTGCAATACGCTGGGATGGCTGCACACCACCTGGTTCAGGGCCGCCATCAGCGCTTGCTCGTCCAGGTCGGGCAGGTTGGCGGTGTATTCGATATGCAGATGGGGCATGGGACAACGGGGGACGAAAAAAGCCCGCAGTGTAGCGCCAGGGGGCGGCAGGGTTTGCTTGCCGTCTTCCGCAAGCGAAGTCGGTTGCCGCTATGCTTGGCGCCCTCAAAGACACCGAGACTTGGGTTTCCCCTGTATGACTTCTGAAAACATTGCTGCCCAGGCGCAAGAAGATGTGCGCCGCGCCTTGGCCGAAGATGTGGGTACTGGCGACCTGACCGCCGCCCTGGTGCCCGCCAACCAGCGCGTGCGGGCCCGCATCCTGGCGCGGGAAGCGGCCGTGATTTGCGGCGCCCCCTGGGCTGAGGCGGCGCTGCGTGCCCTCGACCCCGGCGTGCAACTGACCTGGCTGGTGGGCGAGGGCCAGCGCTGCGCCCCCGACCAGGTGGTGCTGGAGATGCTGGGCGATGCCCGTGCCCTGCTGTCGGCCGAGCGCACGGCGCTCAACTTCCTGCAACTACTTTCGGGCGTGGCGACCAAAACGGCACGGTATGTCGAGGCGGTGGCGGGCACCAGGGCCGCGATTGTCGATACGCGCAAGACCATTCCCGGCCTGCGCATCGCCCAGAAGTACGCGGTGCAAGTCGGCGGCGGGGTGAACCACCGCATCGGCCTGTACGACGCGGTGCTGATCAAAGAGAACCACATTGCCGCCGCTGGCGGCATTGCCCCCGTACTGCGTGCCGCAGAAAAAGTGGCCGCGCAGGCCAGCTTCATCGAAATCGAAGTGGAAACCCTGGCGCAGTTGCAGGAGGCGCTGGATGCCGGGGCCAGGATGGTGCTGCTGGACAACATGCCGCTGGCCGACTTGCGCCAGGCCGTGCAGATCAATGCCGGGCGGGCGGTGCTGGAGATTTCCGGCGGCGTGACGTTCGACGGCCTCAAGGCCCTGGCCGAGACCGGGGTCGATCGGATTTCCATCGGTGTGCTGACCAAGGATGTCCAAGCCACCGACTTTTCCATGCGTGTTGAGGAGTTGTAATGCCCCAAGTCATCGACGTTGAATATGAACAGCCCGCCGAAGGCGCCGTCTGCTCTACCAAATACGCCTGGGCACGGGTACCGCCCGAGCTGACCGAGGCCGAGCGCGGGGCGCTGAAGGACAAAATCCGCCGCTTGCTCAAAGAAAAGAATGCCGTCATGGTGTCGCACTACTACGTGCATCCCGATTTGCAAGACTTGGCGGAAGAAACCGGCGGCATCGTCAGCGATTCGCTAGAAATGGCCCGCTTTGGCCGCGACCATGCGGCGCAGACGCTGATCGTCAGCGGCGTGCGCTTCATGGGCGAGACGGCGAAGATTCTCTCGCCCGAAAAGACCGTCCTCATGCCCGACCTGGACGCCACCTGCTCGCTCGACCTGGGCTGCCCGGAGGACGAGTTCAGCGCCTTCTGCGACCAGCACCCGGACCGCACCGTGGTGGTCTACGCCAACACCAGCGCCGCCGTCAAGGCGCGTTCGGACTGGCTGGTGACGTCGAGCTGTGCCCTGGACATCGTCAGTGCCCTCAAGGCCAAGGGCCACAAAATCCTGTGGGCGCCCGACCGCCACCTGGGCGGCTACATCCAGCAGCAGACCGGGGCCGACATGCTGTTCTGGAATGGCGCCTGCATCGTCCACGATGAATTCAAGGCGCTGGAGTTGGAACAACTGAAACAGGAACACCCCGGCGCGAAAATCCTCGTCCACCCGGAAAGCCCCGCCGAAGTCGTCGCCCTGGCCGATGCCGTGGGTTCGACCAGCGCCATCCTGAAAGCCGCGCAGGAACTGGATGCGACCGAGTTCATCGTCGCCACCGACAAGGGCATGATGCACAAGCTGCGCACCCTGAACCCCGGCAAAACCTTCTACGAAGCGCCCACTGCCGGCAACAGCGCCACCTGCAAAAGCTGCGCCCACTGCCCCTGGATGGCCATGAACGGCCTGGCCGGTGTGGCCCATGTGCTGGAAACCGGGGCCAATGCCGTGCATGTGGACCCGGCCATCATCCCCCGTGCCCGCCAGCCGATCGACCGGATGCTGGCGTTTACCGCTGCGCTCAAAAACGGCCAGAACGCCGGAGCGCTGGTGCCGCACCTGGGCGCAGCCTGACCGGGGGGGACATTCCCCCGCCTGCACTAAGAACGTGTTGACGATCTCCTGAGTAGCAGTGCCAGAAACGCCAAGTGGACGAACTGCAAGCTGGTATTGAGCCATCGCTCGCAGTTCTTCCATAGCCTGCGGTTCTTCTCCAGCCACGCAAAGCTGCGCTCCACGAC
>JAHRXD010000152.1 GCA_019104825.1 Comamonas sp. | reverse complement strand
GGCGGTTTTGCCTCCTGTTTTTTCCGGGGAAAACCCGTAAAAAAGCCACTTTTTCATAAAAATTCGCAGAATAATTGACTTTTACATAGTAAATAGTTACACTTCACCCCCTCTTAACAACCTGCCATGCAGGTAATCCTGTCTCTTGAGAGGCAGGAACGACCCGGCAGCTGCCGCAGCCCCCTTGCGCCGCGACGCTGCCACAGGCCAGTTTTTGGCTCTGGTGCACGGACTTTTCCCCAGACCGCCCGGCGGGCAGTCTGGCCGGTGGAAAGTTTCCGGCGGTCTTGCCGTTGGTTGCTCTCACCCACTCCCCAGCCGTAGTCCTTGCGTGCTTTTCCACAGCACCATACGGACTCGCCCTGGCAGTTCTTCAGGCTGCCTTTTTGGTTCTTCACGCATGGCCGCTGCTGCCGTGCGGTGTGCTGGTCGCTCAAAAACTGGTTTCTTGTGTGGGCAGGCTGCCTGGCAGCCCGCTGCACTGTGTTCAACCCTCGAAAAAAAGAGAGGACAACCAGTGGCTAAATCCATCCACATCGAGCATGTCTTCAAGGTCTTTGGCGACCACCCCCAGCAGGCGCTGGAGCTGGTGCAGCAAGGCCATTCCAAACAGGACATTCTGGAAAAAACCGGCCAGTCGATCGGCGTGTTCGACGCGCACTTCGACATTCGGGCCGGAGAAATCTTCGTCGTCATGGGCCTCTCGGGCTCGGGCAAATCCACCCTGGTGCGGATGCTCAACCGCCTGATCGAACCGACGGCCGGGCGCATCCTGGTCGATGGCCAGGACATCAACCAGCTGTCCGACAAGGCCCTGCGCAAGCTGCGCCGCAAGGACATCTCGATGGTGTTCCAGTCATTTGCGCTGATGCCGCACATGACGGTGCTGGACAACACCGCCTTCGGCCTGGAACTGGCCGGGGTCGATCAGGCCCAGCGCCAGCAGGCCGCGCAGGCGGCGCTGGAGCAGGTGGGCCTGGGCGGCTGGGGCGCCAGCTACCCCGACGAACTGTCCGGCGGGATGCAGCAGCGCGTGGGCCTGGCCCGCGCCCTGGCGGCCGACCCGTCGATCCTGCTGATGGACGAGGCGTTTTCCGCCCTCGACCCCATCATCCGCACCGAAATGCAGTCCGAACTGCTGCGCCTGCAGCAGATCAAGCGGCGCACCATCGTCTTCATCTCGCACGATCTGGACGAGGCCATGCGCATCGGCGACCGCATCGCCATCATGAAGGACGGCCAGGTGGTGCAGGTCGGGACGCCCGACGAAATCCTGCGCGAGCCGGCCGACGACTACGTGCGCAGCTTCGTCCAGGGCGTGGACGCGGCCATGGTGTTCAAGGCCGGGGACATTGCCCGCCAGGCGATGACCGTGGCCTCCGAACACGACGACCGGGGCTGCCGCGCCACGCTGCGCCTGCTCGAAGACCTGGACTACGAATACGCCTACGTGCTGTCGCCGAAAAAACGCTTTCTCGGCGTCGTCTCCTCGCAGTCGCTGCGCGATGCCCTGCGCAGCCGCACAGGCCCGCTGGGGCTGCAGCACGCCTTTCTGCCCGATGTCACGCCGATCAGGGCCGAAACGCCGGTGGCCGATCTGTACGGTCTGGCGGCCGCACTGCCCTTTGCCCTGCCGGTCATCGACGAGCAGGAGCGCTACCAGGGCGTCATCAGCCGCACCACGCTGCTGCGCTTTCTCGACCGCGACACGCCGCCGCTGCCGCCGCCGCAGGACGAGCGCCCGCCGATCCAGCTGAACCCGGAGTTTTCCAGCGGCCAGGCCGATCTGCCCGGGGTGATCCGCGAATACAACGACCGCCCCGCCCCCACACCAGGAGCTGCCCATGAGTGATACCACCACCCCCGCCGCCGCCGACGATCCCTGGAGCGCCGCCAGCGTCCCCGCCAATACCGCCGATACCGCAGCCACCGACCCCTGGAGCAGCAGCGATGCCGCGAGTGGCACCGCCAGCAGTACCGACTGGCTGACCGGCGGCGCCACATCCGCCGATGCGGCCCAGGCCGCGCCCACCGACCTGTGGCACCAGTTGCTGCACGACGGCCTGCCGATCCAGGGCTGGATCAACCAGGGCCTGGACTGGGTGGTGAGCAACTTCCGCCCCTTCTTCCAGGCCGTCCGCGTACCCATCGACGCCACGCTGACCGGCGTGGAACAGACGCTGCTGGCCATGCCCTGGCCGGTGCTGACCGTGCTGCTGGCCCTGGTGGCCTGGCAGTTTGCCAGCCGCGCCCTGGCCATCGGCACGGCCATTTCCCTGGCCATCGTGGCGCTGCTGGGCATCTGGCCCGAGGCAATGGTGACGCTGGCGCTGGTGCTGACCTCGCTGGTGTTCTGCATACTCCTGGGCCTGCCGCTGGGCATCCTGCTGGCCAGCAGCGACCGCGCCCAGCGCCTGCTGCGCCCTCTGCTGGACGCGATGCAGACCACGCCCGCCTTCGTCTACCTGGTGCCGGTGGTGATGCTGTTCGGCATCGGCAACGTGCCAGGGGTGATCGTGACCATCGTCTTTGCCCTGCCGCCGCTGGTGCGGCTGACCAACCTGGGCATCCGCCAGGTGCGCCCCGACCTGATCGAGGCCAGCCGCGCCTATGGCGCCTCGCCCTGGCAATTGCTGTGGAAGGTGCAGTTGCCGCTGGCCATGCCCAGCATCATGGCGGGCATCAACCAGGCGCTGATGCTGTCGCTGTCGATGGTGGTCATCGCTTCCATGATCGCCGTGGGCGGCCTGGGCCAGATGGTGCTGCGCGGCATTGGCCGCCTGGACATGGGGCTGGCCACCGTGGGCGGCCTGGGCATCGTGCTGCTGGCCATCGTGCTGGACCGCATCACCCAGGCCATGGGCGAGCCGCGCCGGGGCAGCCAGCGCTGGTGGCAGCAAGGGCCGCTGGGCCTGCTGCTGGGCCGGGGCAAGAAAGCCTCGTAAACGATAGCTGCTGCCGTTGAGCAGATAACGGTTTCATGACTGTTCATAGTCAAAAACGTTTGTATGTCTGCGCAAGCAGCACCTTTTTCCATAGCTGCCAGCACCTGCTGCCTGCATCTGCTGACGGCGCTTCCCCTTTTTTCACCAGGAGACCGCTATGAAAAATACCTTCCGCCCCACCCTGATCGCCGCCACGCTGGCCCTGGCCGGTTTGGCTGCCCACGCCGCCGACCTGCCCGGCAAAGGCGTGCCGGTGCTGCCGCTGAAAAGCTCGATTGCCGAAGAAACCTTCCAGACCCTGCTGGTCATGAAAGGGCTGGAAAAACTCGGCTACACCGTGCAGCCGATCCAGGAAGTGGAGTACCCGACGGCCCACGTCGCCATCGCCAATGGCGACGCGACCTTCATGGCCGACCACTGGAACCAGCTGCACGCCGACTACTACAAGAACGCGGGCGGCGACGCCAAGCTCTACCGCCAGGGCGTTTTCATTGCCAACAACGCCCAGGGCTACCTGATCGACAAGAAAACCGCCGACGCGCACAAGATCACCAACCTGGGGCAACTCAAGGACCCGGCGATTGCCAAGCTGTTCGACAACGATGGCGACGGCAAGGCCGACCTGACCGGCTGCAACCCCGGCTGGGGCTGCGAGGCCATGATCGAACACCACCTGGACGCTTACAAACTGCGCGACACGGTAACGCACCAGCAGGGCACCTACTCCGCGCTGATTGCCGACACCATCACCCGCTACAAGGCGGGCAAGCCGATCTTCTATTACACCTGGACGCCCTACTGGGTGAGCAACGAACTCAAGCCCGGCCAGGACGTGGTGTGGCTGGAAGTGCCCTTCTCCTCCCTGCCCGGCGACCAGAAAGGCACCGACACCAAGCTGCCCAACGGCAAGAACTACGGCTTTGTGGTGAACAGCCAGCACATCGTCGCCAACAAGGCGTGGGCCGCGAAGAACCCCGCCGCCGCCAAGCTGTTTGAAGTGATGTCGGTGCCCGTGGGCGACATCAACGCGCAAAACTACCTGATGAGCCAGGGCCAGAACAAGGCCGCAGACATCGAGCGCCACGCCAATGGCTGGATCAAGGCCCACCAGGCCACCTTCGACGGTTGGATCGAACAGGCCAGGGCCGCTGCCAAGTAAGTTGGCACTTATAAAAAGAACCATAACCACCTGCCGGGGCGGCCTGCCCCGGCCGGACTTCGGAGACTGACCCATGAACTTCCAAACCTTTTCCGACGCCCTGCAACAGGCGCTGGGCGCCCAGATTCCCCAGGTGCTGGGCGCTTTGGCGATTCTGGTGCTGGGCTGGCTGCTGGCCGTGGTCGTGCGTGCCAGCGTGCGCCGGGGCCTGAAGCTGCTGCACCTGAACGAGCGCATCGCCCAAAACACCAAGACCGTCCTCGGTGCCGAAGAAGCCGCCGCCACCGGCGCCTTCTGGCTGATCCTGCTGGCCACGCTGGTGGCCACCCTCAACTCGCTCGACCTGACACTGCTCTCGGCCCCGCTGGCGCAAATGGTGCAGGACGTGGTCGGCTACATCCCCCATCTGGCTGCCGGCGCCGTGCTGGCCCTGGCCGCCTGGCTGCTGGCCGTCCTGCTGCGGGCGCTGGTCACCAAGGCCCTGGCCGCCACCACCCTGGACGAGCGCCTGTCGCACGAGGCCGGCATGGCCCCCATGAGCCGCAACGCCGGCAACGTGCTGTTCTGGCTGGTGATTCTGTTCTTCCTGCCCGCCATCCTGGCCGCGCTGCGCCTGGACGGGGTGCTGGACCCCGTGCGCAATCTGCTGGGCCAGCTGCTGGGCTACCTGCCCAACCTCCTGGGCGCGTCGATGATTGCCCTGGCCGGTTTCGTGGTGGCCCGGGTGCTGCGGGCGCTGGTCAGCAACCTGCTGGCTGCCGCTGGCGCACAACGCATCAACGGCTGCCTGGGCCTGGATTCCAGCATCCAGTTGCCGCGCCTGGGCGGCACGCTGGTGTTCATCCTGGTACTGGTGCCCTCGCTGATTGCCGCGCTGGATGCGCTGAAGATCGAGGCCATCTCCCGCCCCGCCACCCAGGTGCTGGAGCAGGTGCTGGGCGCCACCCCGCACATCCTGGCCGCCTGCATCATCGTGCTGCTGACCTGGTATGTGGCCCGCTTTGCCGCCGGCCTGCTCACCCGCCTGCTGGAAAGCGCCGGCGTGGACACCCTGCCCGAAAAGCTCGGC
Organism: Comamonas sp.; assembly: GCA_019104825.1. Classification (GTDB taxonomy): domain Bacteria; phylum Pseudomonadota; class Gammaproteobacteria; order Burkholderiales; family Burkholderiaceae_C; genus Comamonas; species Comamonas nitrativorans. Next base: position 1,031 of record JAHRXD010000152.1, on the reverse strand, counting down.
CTGGGCCAGGCCCTGAGCGGCGCCCTGCGCCCCTCGCAACTGGCGGGCAGGCTGGTGTTGTTCTTTGCCCTGCTGTTCGCCACGGTGGAAGCGGCGGGCCAGTTGGGCTTTGTCCAGGTCAGCGACGTGGTGACCACCTTCATCACCTTTGGCGGCGACATCCTGCTGGGCAGCGCCATTCTGGTGGTGGGCTTCTGGCTCTCCAGCCTGGCCGCCGGGGCGATTGCCCGCACAGGCAAGGAAGGCAGCGCGTTTGCCGCCAATGTGGCCCGCTTCGCCATCCTGGGGCTGGTCACCGCCATGGGGCTGCGGGCCATGGGCATTGCCAACGAGATCGTGCAACTGGCCTTCGGCCTGACCCTGGGCGCCGTGGCGGTGGCCTTTGCCCTGGCCTTCGGCCTGGGCGGGCGCGAAGCTGCCGGCAAGCTGCTGGAGCATTGCCTCGCCAAGCTGCTGCGCAAAGACTGATGCCCTGATTCCCGACGCCACTTTCACCCATGAAAGTGGCGTTTTTTTTCATCATGCTTTCAAGGAGACTCCCCGCGCATGACCATTTTCCATACCCCCATCTCACATCCCCAAGGCCGCAAGCTGGGTCAGTGGTGCAAAACACTGGCCATCGGTTGCGGCCTGGCCTTCATGGCCACCACCGGCAGCAGCGTCCACGCCGCCCCTGCCGCAGATACCCTGCCGGGCAAGGGCATCACGGTCAAACCCGTGAAAAATCCGGTTCCGGAAGAAAACTTCCAGCACCTGCTGGTCATGCGGGCGCTGGAAAAGCTGGGCTACACCGTGCAGCCCTATAAAGACGTGGACTACCCCACCGCCTACATGTCGATTGCCTCGGGCGACGCCACCTTCATCGCCTCGCACTGGAACCCGCTGCACGCCGACTTCTATAAAAACGCGGGCGGCGACGCCAAGCTCTACCGCGCGGGCGAATACATCAGCAACGCCGCGCAGGGCTACCTGATCGACAAGAAAACCGCCGACCAGTACCAGATCACCAACATCGCCCAGCTGCAAGACCC
>JAHRXD010000133.1 GCA_019104825.1 Comamonas sp. | reverse complement strand
CCGCGCGGGCGCTACGATCTCAGGCTGCGCACCGTCGCCTCGGGTGGCGAATCGCTCGGTGCCGAGACGCTGGCCTGGGGCCGCGAGAAGCTCGGCCTGACCATCAACGAGTTCTACGGCCAGACCGAGTGCAACATGCTGGTGTCCTCCTGCGCCCGGCTGGAACCGGCCCGCCCCGGCCACATGGGCCGCGCCGTGCCGGGCCACACGCTGGCCATCGTCGATGCCCGGGGCACCGTGCTGCCGCCGGGCACGCACGGCAACATTGCCGTGCGCAGGCCCGACCCGGTGATGTTCCTGGGCTACTGGCAGAACCCGCAGGCCACCGCCGCCAAGTTCGCCGGCGACTGGCTGCTGACCGGCGACATCGGCGTGCAGGACGAGGACGGGCGCTTCAGCTTCGTGGGCCGGGACGACGACGTCATCACCTCCTCCGGCTACCGCATCGGGCCGGGGGAGATCGAGGACTGCCTGCTGGGCCACCCCGACATCCAGCTGGCCGCCGTGGTCGGCAAGCCCGACGCGCAGCGCACCGAGATCGTCAAGGCCTACGTGGTGCTGAAACCGGGCGTGCCGCCCGGCGACGCCCTGGTCAAGGACATCCAGCACTGGGTCAGGTCCCGGCTGGCCGCCCATGAATACCCCAGGGAAGTGGCGTTCCTGGAGGCGCTGCCCATGACCACCACCGGCAAGATCATCCGTGGTCAGCTCCGCAAGCAGGCGATGGACGAGGCGGCAGGTCAATAACGCAATTCAATAAAAAAAGAGCTGCTACCGCTGGTATTCATTGGATTTCAGATAGTTAATTGCCTGAAATTCACTATCCACCAGCGGCAACAGCTCTTTTTATTGCACTTTCTGGCGCCGCTGGCGCACGGCGGCGGCCAGTTGTTCCAGCACGGGAACGGTCTGCTCCAGGCTGATGCAGGCATCGGTCAGCGACACGCCGTAGGCCAGTTCCTGGCCGTCCACGATGTCCTGGCGGCCTTCGCACAGGTGGCTCTCGATCATCAAGCCGGTGATGCGCGAATCGCCCCCGGCGATCTGCGCGGCCACGTCGGCGGCCACGTCGATCTGGCGGCGGTGCTGCTTGCTGCTGTTGGCGTGCGACAGGTCGATCATCACCTGCGGGCGCAGGCCGGATTTTTCCAACAGTTCGCACGACGCCTGCACGTCGGCGGCGCTGTAGTTGGGCGCCTTGCCGCCGCGCAGGATGACGTGGCAGTCCCGATTGCCGCGCGTCTCGAAGATGGCGCTTTGCCCCATCTTGGTCATGCCCATGAAGGCGTGCGGCGCCTGTGCGGCCAGGATGGCGTCCACGGCCACCTTCAGGCCGCCGTCGGTGCCGTTCTTGAAACCGACCGGACAGGACAGGCCGCTGGCCAGTTGGCGGTGGCTCTGGCTTTCGGTCGTGCGGGCGCCGATGGCGCCCCAGCTCACCAGATCGCTGATGAACTGCGGCGAGAGCAGGTCAAGAAACTCCGTGCCCACCGGCAGGCCCAGCGCCAGCACGTCCAGCAGCAGGCGCCGCGCCATCTCCAGGCCCTCGTTCATGGCAAAGCTGCCGTCGCGGTGCGGGTCGTTGATGTACCCCTTCCAGCCCACGGTGGTGCGCGGTTTTTCAAAGTAGACGCGCATGACGATGAGCAGCTCATCCTTCAGCGCCCGGGCCTGCACCTGCAACTGGCGGGCGTAGTCCATGGCCTGTTCATGGTCGTGGATGGAACAGGGGCCAACGACGACGATCAAGCGGTCATCCTGCCCGTGCAGCACACGGGCAATGGCCGCGCGGCTGCTTTCCACCAGCTCCAGGGCTTGCGCGGTGGCCGGTAGCCATTCCTGCAGGATGGCCGGGGTGATCAGGGGGCGCACGGCTTTGATGCGCGTGTCGTCGATACGGGTGGTGTCCAGCGTACTGGCCAGGGCAGCACGGGGCAAAACAGAAGCAGGCATACGATCCTTTTCAACACATTCAGCAACGCTGCAATGGTAGGGCCTGCCCAGGGCATTCCCGGATTGCCACGGCCCGAAAAAATTTTTTCGCTATAACGAGCATGGGCAGCATAGATTTTCTGATTTTATATAGGGTTAACCCTTTGTTAGGATGCGCTTCCTTCCTTTTTTAGGCGCTTATTCATGCTGCAAAGTCTTCGCGCACGTCTGATGGCCATTGGCGTTGCCATCACGGTGCTCTCTCTGGTCGCCCTGGCACTGGTGACCGTGTTTTTCATCCAGGCCAACACCCTGTCCTCGCTCGACACGCAAACCAGTCTGCTCACCCGCACCAGCGCCAAGGACCTGGCCCGCTGGGTGCATGACAAGCAGCGCAGCGTTGCCGCCCTGGAGCCGCTGGAGCATGAGGAACACCTGGCCCCGTTCCTGGAACAGGCCAAACGCTCGGGCGGGTTCGATACGGTTTTTTTCTCCTTCAGCGACAAGCGCCACCTGTCCACCGACATGGCTTTGCCGCCGGACTACGACGGCACCCAGCGCCCCTGGTTTCGCCAGGCCGCCCAGGCCGGGCAAGCCGTCATCACCCCGGCGTATGCCGACGTCGGCACCGGACGCCTGACCGTCACGCTGGCCCACCCGGTCGGCCCCGCGGGGCAGGTGCGGGCCGTGATCGGCGCGGATTTGTTCCTGGACTCCGTCACGGAAGAGATCAAGACCATCCGCCCGCAAAGCCAGAGCTTCGCCATGCTGCTCGATGACCAGGGCCGCATTCTGACCCACGCCCGCCCGGAGCTGGTACTCCAGCCGGCCACCGCCCTGGCCAGCGCCCTGACCCCCGCATTTCTGGCCGACCTGGCCCGCAGCGGCGCCCGCGCCGACACCGTGATCGACGGCGCCGAACAACTGCTCTACGTCGCACCGGTCACGGGCACCCCGTGGATGCTGGCCGTTGCCATGGACAAGGCGCAGGCCACCGCCCCCATCCGCCAACTGATCAAAATTGCCATCGTCATCGCCGTACTGTGCGCGGCGGCAGCGGCGGTCTTGCTGACATTTGCCATGCACCGCCTGCTTGCCCGCCTGCCCCAGGTACGCGATGCCCTGGCCGACATTGCCAGCGGCGAAGGCGACCTGACCCGCCGCATGGACGCCAGCGGCACCGACGAGCTGGCGCAGATCGCCCTGGCCTTCAACCAGTTTGCCGACAAGATCGCCGCCGTGCTGCTGCAAATCCGCGCTGCCGCAGAAAACGTGCGCGTGGCCACCACCGAGATCGCCCTGGGCAACCAGGATTTATCGTCCCGCACCGAGCAGCAGGCCAGCAGCCTGGAAGAAACCGCCGCAGCGATGGAAGAACTCACGGCCACCGTGCAGCAGAACGCCGCCAATGCCAAACAGGCCCGCGAGCTGGCGCACGATGCCTCCGACATTGCGGCCCACGGCGGGGAGGTCGTCGGTCAGGTGGTGCAGACCATGGGCGGCATCGAGGCATCGTCCCGCAAGATCGAGGCCATCATCAGCGTCATCGACGGCATCGCCTTCCAGACCAACATCCTGGCGCTGAACGCCGCCGTGGAAGCGGCCCGCGCCGGCGAACAGGGCCGGGGCTTTGCCGTGGTCGCCAGCGAGGTGCGCACCCTGGCCGGGCGCAGCGCCGAGGCGGCCAAGGAAATCAAGGGGCTGATCGAAGACTCCGTAACACAGGTGGCCAGCGGCAGCCGTCAGGTGCAGGACGCCGGCGCCACCATGGCCCAGGTGGTGGACAGCATCCGCCAGGTGAACACCATCGTGGCCGAAATCAGCAATGCCAGCCAGGAGCAAAGCACCGGCATTGCCGAGGTCGGCACCGCCGTGACGCACATGGATCAGGCCACGCAGCAGAACGCCGCGCTGGTGGAGCAGGCCACGGCAGCGGCCCAGTCGCTGCAACAGCAGGCCCATGCACTGGCCGAAGTGGTGGCAGGCTTCAAGCTGCCGCCGTCCTCCCAGCTCCAGTTGCGCTAACCCACCCTGCACGCACCGCCGCACCGCCTGCATCTGCGCCTGCGGCACTGCAAACCCTATCCCGGGCCGCAGCGCATCCCTAGTACCCCCCCTGATGACACCATGTCGCCATTGCGACATAGTGAGGGGCAGCGCGGCCAGCTCCGACCAGCGTCGACATCGGTGCAGCCGTGTGGCCGGTACCGTCGGCTCGCTGACAAAACCCAATCTCGCATGACATAAAAGGTTTTTGGGCTACATTTTAATTTTTTATATAGTAATTGCGGAGCCATCGTCATGTTCCATAGCCTGCGTGCCCGCCTGATCGGCATTTGCGTCGCCATCACCACCGTGTCCCTGCTGGCCCTGGCGTTGGCAACCTTTCTTTCCGTGCGCAGCAACGCAGAGCAATCACTCGACCAGCGCATCGGCCAGCTTGCCCACCTGCACGCCGCCGAACTGACCGAATGGGTGCGCGAGAAGCAGCGCATCACCAGCTCCATCCAACAGGCCGTGGGCAAGGACGAACCCGTGCCCTTCCTGCTGGCGGCCAAGCAGGCCGGGGATTTTGACGATGCCTACTTCGTCTACGCCCACGGCCCGCACGTCTTCCCGCACCCCATGTCCGACAGCTACGTCGGCACCGAGCGCCCCTGGTACAAGGAAACCGCTGCCGCAGGCAAGGCGGTGGTGACCGCCCCCTACGTGGATGCCTCCACCGGCAAGCTGACGATCACCTTTGCCGAACCCGTGAACGAGGCGGGTCGGCTCACCGCCATCGTCGGCACCGACATGCACCTGGACAGCGTGATCCGCAAGGTCAATGGCATCCACGCCACGGACAAGAGTTTTGCCTTCCTGCTGGACGACGCGGGCAACATCCTGGCCTACGCCAATGCCGAGATGGTGCTGAAACCCGCCACCGCCATCGCCCCGGCGCTGACGGCATCGCTCATGGCCGGGCTGGCCCAATCCGGGGGCCGCACCGAAGTGGATGTGAACGGCGCCACGCAGCTCGTTTACGCCGCCCGCGTCGAGGGCGCTCCCTGGACGCTGGGCATTGCCGTGGACAAGGCCGATGCCCAGGCGTCCCTGCGCGAACTACTGCAACTCGAAGCGCTCATCACCCTGGTCTGCACCGTAGCCGCAGCCGTGCTGCTGCCCATCGGCGTCAGCCGCCTGCTGCGCCGTCTGCCCCAGGTGCGTGACGCCCTGGCCGACATCGCCAGCGGCGAGGGCGATCTGACCCGCCGCATGGACGCCAGCGGCACCGACGAACTGGCCCAGATCGCCCGCGCCTTCAACCAGTTTGCCGACAAGATTGCCGGGGTGCTGCTGCAAATCCGCACCGCCGCCGACAACGTGCGCGTGGCCAGTACCGAAATCGCCATGGGCAACCAGGACTTGTCCTCGCGCACCGAGCAGCAGGCCAGCAGCCTGGAGGAAACCGCTGCGGCGATGGAGCAACTCACGGCCACCGTGCAGCAAAACGCCGCCAACGCGCGTCAGGCCAACGAGCTGGCCCGCAGCGCCTCCGACATCGCCAGCCACGGCGGCGAGGCCGTGGGGCAGGTGGTGCAGACGATGAGCGGTATCGAAACCTCCTCGCACAAGATGAGCGACATCATCGGCGTCATCGACGGCATTGCCTTCCAGACCAACATCCTGGCGCTGAACGCAGCGGTGGAAGCCGCCCGCGCCGTGGAACAGGGGCGCGGCTTTGCCGTGGTCGCCAGCGAGGTGCGCACCCTGGCGCAGCGCAGCGCCACCGCCGCAAAAGAGATCAAGGGACTGATCGACGAATCGGTCGCCCAGGTCAGCAGCGGCAACCGCCAGGTGCAGGATGCCGGCGCCACCATGACCCAGGTGGTCGATGGCATCCGCCAGGTGAACACCATCGTGGCCGAGATCACCACCGCCAGCCAGGAACAAAGCACCGGCATTGCCGAAGTCGGCACCGCCATCGCCCACATGGACCAGGCCACGCAGCAGAACGCCGCGCTGGTGGAACAGGCCACGGCGGCGGCGCAATCGCTGCAACAGCAGGCCCATGCGCTGGCCGAAGTGGTGGCAGGCTTCAAGCTGCCGCCGTCCTCCCAGATTCAGCTGCGCTGAAAATCCTCTGCGCCCTAGGGCGCACCCTTGGTGACACGCTGTTTCGATTGCGACATAGTGGGTACGGGCATCACGCCCAGTCACCAGGGAGCATTTATGTGGCATAGCCTGCGAACCCGTTTGTTACTGGCCAGCATCGGAGTGGCCGTCCTGGCTGTCCTGGCCCTCTCCAGCGTGGTGCTGTACGTCACCCGCGACAACATGCTGCGGGACCTGAATCAGCGCCTGAACCAGCAGACCCAGCAGTACGCCGGTGAACTGGCGCAATGGATCGGCGACAAGCGCCAGCTCACCAGTTCCATCCGCCTGGCGCTGGAACAGCCCGATCCCCTGCCCATGCTGCAAGCGGCAGAAAAAGCCGGGCTGGACCTAGCCTACTTCGTACGTGCAGACAAATCCCACGCCTTCACTTCGCCCCGGCCTCCGGATTACGACGGCACCCAGCGCGGCTGGTACAAACAGGCCGTGCAAGAGGGCAAGCCCGGCATCACCGCCGCCTACCCCGACTCCAGCACGGGCCGGCTGGTGGTCAGCCTGATCGAACCCGTCATCGAAAACGGCCAGACCACGGCCGTGATCGCCTCGGATGTGGAGCTGACCACCGTCATCGACAAAGTCAAGGCGATTCACCCGACCGGCAAAAGCTTTGGCGTACTGCTGGACGCCAAGGCCAACCAGATACTGGTCGCGCCCAACGCGGACCTGACGCTCAAGCCGATTGCAGCCCTGGATGACGACCTGAGCCTGGACCTGCTCCAGCGTCTCGCCAGCAGCAACGTACACACCAAAATCACCCTGGGCACGGAAAACGATTTTGTCTACGCCGCAAAAATTGCCGACACCGACTGGGTCCTGCTGGTCGCCGCCGAAGAAAACGACGCGCTGGCCGGTCTGACCCGTCTGGCCTGGATTGCCGGCAGCGCCACCCTCCTGAGCGCCCTGGGGGCCGCCCTGGTGATGCTGCTGACCGTCACGCACCTGCTGCGCCGCCTGCCGCTGGTACGCAATGCCCTGGCCGACATCGCCAGCGGCGAGGGCGACCTGACCCGCCGCATGGATGCCACCGGCAAGGACGAGCTGGCGCAGATCGCCCTGGCCTTCAACCAGTTCGCCGACAAGATCGCCGCCGTGCTGCTGCAAATCCGCGC